>VFKD01000152.1 GCA_009885735.1 bacterium | reverse complement strand
CTGCGCCGTTTTGCGTCCGCTCTCGATGGTCACCTTAAGCGTGACGTCAGTCACTCGAAGAGGATAGAACGGGTTCGAGCCATAGAGAGAGAGCATCTCGTCGAGATCGGCCGTTGCCGCGGCATCGATCCCTCGCGTGTCGAAAACCACGTTCGAGCGAGTGATGGTTCCTATCTCTTCGCCTGTCACGGTCGTCTCCACCGTCGCCATCGTGTCTCCGGGAGTTGACCGAATGTCGGCAACCGCGGACGAAGCTACCGACGTGATGACCCCTCCAAACAGGCTAGGGTGGCGAATTGCGTTGAGCTTGAACTCGCGTGACCGCCCGGTGGTCCGGTCCGAAACTGAGATTCGCACCGGAATGGTGGAGGGAACCCGTCCGACCTGGGCGCTGACGGCGAAGTTGCGATCCTGCCCGATAGTGCCAAGCACGGGCCCGGGACTTGAGATGCGGTATGAACCAGAGAGAAGGGGATAGACATCATAGACATAATCGCTTGTGAGGGCTGCCTCAATCGGTCCGATGCCTAGTCCGGAGTGCCCAAACGCCAGTATCTTGTCGCCCTTTCGGTACGAAACTGTTCCGGAGAATGCAAGAGAGAGGTCTCCGGAGACCAGAGCCATTCCCATGGCTGCTCCCGGCACGAGGGGAGCGCCGGTGAACCCAGGCTTGCGATAGGCGGCAGCGCCACGCACAAGCTCGACGTTGTACGGCGCCAAGGTCTCCTTGAGCCGCTCCATCGCTCGTCCGGAAAGTCCCGCAGCGACCATGAGTGTGGTACATGGCCTCAGAACGGCGGTTCCCGCGCCTGAGCGAACCGAGGCGGGAGCACCGCCAGAGGCGAACACCAGTTTCGTTATTCGGCGAGACCCGGCGATGATGGGCTGTGAAAGAGCTATAGAGCGAACACTACGCCCGGAATCGCGTGTATTAAGGATGGTTGGGAGCTTGTTGTCCCAGGTTTCCAGCATGTCCTCAATAGGTGTGACGCCGCCGAGAGGCTCCTTGCTTGTCGGCTCGCCCTGCGAGAAGGCCCCTATCATCTTGCCGCCGATGTAGACAGGACTTCCGCTCATGCCTCGAATGAGGTAGGCGCCTCTGTGCGTCATCGGACCCCCGGACATGCGGACGAGTATCAGGTCGCGTCCAGACACCGCTAGGCTGCCGCCCTTTACGACGCCGACCACGGTGACGCCGAACCGCTCTATTCGCGTTCCCCGAAAGACTGTGAGGCCGTAGCCCTTCATCCCCGCTCGAACCTGCGACAGTGGGAGGATATCTGAGAAGCGGGGTGCTTCGGCGAGCGACTTGTCGGGAAGCACAACGGTGAGGGTTAGCGCAAGAGCAGCGGCAGATCTCGAAAACATGGCTTATTGACTCCCCAAGTGGGTTATGGAGCTGCGGCGGAGTACATCTCAGTTGGGTCCTTGAGACGCTCTTCGGAGAGGTCGAGCGTATCAGACTCTGCGGAGATCTTGCGAAAAAAGCACGAGCGATAGCCCTCATGGCAGGCTGGACCCACCTGCTCTGCGACTACGAGCAGACAATCTTGATCGCAGTCAACGTAGAGGCCGATGAGTTTCTGGATATTCCCGGAGGATTCACCCTTCACCCAGTACTTCTGCCGAGACCGGCTCCAGTAGGTCACTCGGCCTGTTGCAATAGTTCGCTCGACCGCCTCGCGGTTCATGTAGCCCACCATTAACACTCGGCCCTCTTCACCGTCCTGAACTACAGCAGGGATCAGGCCGTTTGCATCAAACTTCAAGTCCGACAATGCATTCATCGCTCTCTATCCATCTCCAGTTTGCTTAGCTATCTGACGCACACGCCTGCGGAGCGCATCTCGGCCTTTATCTGCTGTATCGTATAGTGTCCGTCGTGAACCATTGAAGCTATTAGCGCCGCATCGGCGCCGCCGGTGGTGACCGCCTCCACGCAGTGATTCGGTGTGCCCGCGCCTCCGGAGGCGATAACCGGTATCGATACCGACTCGCTCACTGCCTTGGTGAGAGCGATGTCGTAGCCGGTCTGCTGCCCGTCGCGGTCCATGCTGGTGAGCAGAATCTCTCCTGCGCCGAGGTCTTCCACGCGCCTCGCCCAGTCGAGCGCGTCGAGTCCAGTGGCGGTCCGTCCACCATGTATGAAGACTTCCCACCTTGTAGAATCCGCGGTGGCCGATGGGACGCGCTTTGGGTCGATAGCGGCAACGACACACTGGCTTCCAAACGTGTCCGCAGCCTCCGTGATCATCTCGGGTCGCTCCACAGCCGCCGAATTGACACTCACCTTGTCGGCGCCGGCTTTGAGTATTCTGCGAAAGTCGTCGTTTGTCCGGATGCCGCCACCCACGGTAAATGGGATGAAGACCTGTTCCGCGACACGCTCCGCGAGGTCGTAAATGAGGTCACGGTCTTCGTGGCTCGCGGTGATGTCGAGGAAGACAAGCTCGTCGGCGCCCATCTCGTCGTATCGGCGAGCGAGCTCGATAGGGTCGCCTGCGTCGCGCAGGTCCACAAAGCTGACCCCCTTAACCACTCGGCCGGCTTTGACATCAAGGCAAGGAATGAGGCGGCGCGCAAGCATCACATCTCCTCATAGAGCGCCCAAGCTGTGAGTCTGTGAAGCCAAGAAGGGCCCCCGAATCGAGTCCGGGCGCCCTTGTTCGTGAAGCACTCTGTTGGCGGATTATACCCTACCTCCTCTGCACCCTAGAGGCTTCGGGATGGTCAGGCTACGCCTCGATGTCGAGCAGAAGGCCCGTCTTCTTGCCTGCGGTAGATTCGGCTGTTGGTGTGGCAGCTTCGGCGACCTTTTCGCGAAGTCGACCAAGGTCTGAGTCAAGCCGGTTTTGAATGCGAGCAGCCAGTTCGTCCTCACGAGTGGATCGTGATGAGCGCCGCTGGCGGTAAACGTCCGCCTGGTCCGCACGGAGCGCAGGAGCCGTTGTTGAGTCTATCTTTGACATGTTGAGTTTGTTCGCTAGGTGGGCTAGGCTCGCAGGTCGAGCTTAACGCCGATAAATGGTGACGCTTCGCCAAGCTGCTGGGCCATAATGCCAAGGGTACGCTCCCCGGCTTGCAGCTTGGCAGTGAGCGCGGTTTGCCGCACTTTGTCATCGACCTGCTGCTCAATGAGGCGCGTGATTGACCCAGAGCTGGATTGGTTCACGGTCATGTTGCTCGTCCATTTCGCTGTTTACTTTGCATCCTTTTGGATTATGACGGTTTCGGGACTTCTCGTTATACGAAATATGCGAGACTTTGCGCTTGTGATCGTTGCCATTGCGGGTTCTGGAGCCTATAATGTAGACGTCATGAAGCGCGCGCACCGAATGAAGTCGATACTTGCGACCGTAGCCTTCCTATCGGCGGCCACGTTCGTACTCGCGTTGTCGCCTGCATGGGCCACCGAAGTCACTGCCGCCAGTATTCGCGTTGAGCCTCCCAGGCTCACCATCTCCAGCCCTCGGGATGTGGCACAGTTCGTGGTCTCAGCCACAATGTCCGATGGGAGCACCCGGGATGTTACTGCCGAGGCGTCTGTTCGCTGCTCCCCGCGTGTCGCCGCCTTAGCAGGATATGGACGCCTTGCTCCCACGGGATCAGGGCGGACGGTCGTAACGCTCAGTTGGCGGTCATTAACGGCCAAGGTGCCAATCACCGTCGCTGCGTCTGCAATGGCGAAGCAGCCCGTCAGCTTCTTGCGCGAAATCGAGCCAATCCTCACCAGGGCGGGCTGCAACCAGGGAGCATGCCATGGCTCGCAGTTCGGCAAAGGAAGCTTCAAGCTCTCGCTCTTCGCCTACGATCCCGAGGCCGACTACGACAGCATGCTTCGTGGATCCGGGGGGCGGCGAATCGCCTTCGGTCGCCCATCCTCCTCACTCCTGCTGCGCAAAGCCTCTATGGCGGCGCCGCACCAAGGCGGCCTCCGGCTGGCTGCGGATTCCGCGGACTACAAGGCTCTCGAGCACTGGATTGCCGAAGGTGCGAGCGGTCCAGAAGCGAAGCTCGCTCAGCCCATTTCCCTCACAGTGTATCCACGCAAGCGCATCATGGCGGTTGGGGATACGCAGCCGATGACCGCAGTCGCAGCCTATGCGGACGGCACGGTGCGCGACGTTACCCGTCACGCTCGATTCACACCGATAGACGAGCACATGACAAAGGTCACGGCTTCGGCAGTTGCTCAACCACTGAAGCCCGGATCGGCCACGGTGATGGTGCGGTACGACGGTCTGGCAGCGGCATGCAACATCATCGTCCCATACTCTCGGAGGGTTTCTGAGCCGGCTTTGGCAGCGGCACCTACACCGAAAAGCTTCATCGATCCGTTTGTTAGGTCGAGGTGGGATGAGTTGGGACTGACGCCGTCTGCAAGGAGCACGGATACACAGTTCCTGCGAAGAGCGTCGCTCGACCTTATAGGCACGCTGCCGACCGTCGAGGAAGTGCGTTCATTTGCTGCAGACCGACGCACAGACAAGCGCACGCGACTTGTGGACCACCTTCTGGAGCGATCTGAGTATACGGATTACTGGACACTGAAGTGGAGCGACCTGCTCCGCAACAGCCGCGCAACAGTGGGCAAACGAGCCATGTGGAGCCTAAACTCCTGGCTTCGTATGCAGTTCGCGGCGAACCGGCCATTCGACAAGATGGCACGGGACCTCATCACCGCAGGTGGCGGCGTTGCTGCAACCGGTGCAGCGGCCTACTATCGCGTTGCGAGCACTCCCACGGACCTTACCGAAACCACGGCTCAGCTCTTCCTGGGAGTTCGGATGCAGTGCGCCAAGTGCCACCACCATCCGTTCGAGAAGTGGAGCCAGGGAGATTACTATCGCTTTGCAGCATTTTTCGCTCAAGTGGCCGTTCGACCAGGGGCGGACGCCGGAGAGCACTGGGTGAGTTCACGCCGCGCGGGTGAGGTAGTGCATCCAAAGAGCGGGCTGAATATGGCGCCTGCGCCACTAGACTTCGACGGCTCCGCTTCGCGATTCGTGTCCGAAGTCGGCACCGAGGACAGGCGATTAGAGCTTGCTGCGTGGCTCACCGCGCCCGCCAACAAGCAATTTGCCCGCACCGTTGTGAACCGGTACTGGTCTTACCTTTTGGGACGCGGGCTCGTAGATCCAGTAGACGACATGCGGGTGACAAATCCGCCGTCGAACCCCGAACTCCTGGATGCACTGGCGGAGAGATTCATACGCAGTGGATACGACTTGAAGTGGCTTCTTAGGTCGATCTGTGCGTCCGAGGCCTATCATCTCGGCTCGGTTGCACGCAAAGGCTCGGAGGCAGACACTGTGTTCTACTCGCATTTTTTGCCGAAGCGGCTGCCTGCGGAGGTTTTGCTGGATGCGGTGAGCGCGGCGGCGGAGTCCCCGGAGAAGTTCGCGGAGCTTCCGCTCGGCGTTCGAGCCATCAGCCTTCCCGACGCAAGCGTGAATTCTGCTTTTCTCGATCAGTTCGGGCGGCCCGCGCGTGCAACGGCGTGCGAATGCGAGCGCGTTGCGGAACCCAGTCTTGGTCAGGCTCTTGTTCTCATCACCGGTGATTCCGTTAACCGGATGGTGTGCTCTCCCAAAGGACGAGTGGCTCGGCTTGTAGAATCTCAAGTATCCATCTCGGCGGTTGTGCGCGAGCTCTACTGTGCTGCGCTCTCGAGGGAACCAACCCCGCGAGAAATAACAATGGCTCTGAGAGCGATCAGCGAAAGTGCTGACCGCCGTCGCGGCGTAGAGGACCTCGCCTGGGCGCTCATCAACTCAACGGAGTTCCGCTATGTTCTTTAGCATTCTTTGGGAAATGATGAGGCAAACATGATATCACTCGACGGCAACGGCGGCAAATTCTGCGATGGTCTATCGCGGCGAGAGCTGTTGCGGATAGGTGGCTTAGGCGCGGCCGGCCTGTCTCTGCCAGGCCTGCTCAGCGCGCGTCAGGCGCACGCAACCGGCTTGCCTCCACGGGCCAATCGGTGCATTCTTCTCTTCATGTCCGGCGGGCCCGCGCAGCAGGACACATGGGACCTCAAGCCCGACGCGAGTGGCGCTGCCCGGGGAGAATTTCGCCCAATCAAGACGAACGTGCCGGGCATCGAGATATCAGACCATTTTCCCATGCTGGCTCGACAGATGGATAAAGTGTCTATCCTGCGCTCCGTGACGCACGACAGCAACGTACACACCGTCGGCGCTCACGCCATGCTCACCGGCAACCTCTATCCTCGACCATCCATCGCTGAAGTCAATGCCTCGCCAACCGACTTTCCGCACTACGGCGCTGTACTCTCTAAGCTGCGTCCCTCTGAACGGAGAATGCCGAGTTTTGTGCAGCTTCCGCAGCAAAACCGGAATACCGATGGCATTGTCTGGCCGGGACAGGGCGGGGGATTCTTGGGCTCTCGCTATGACGCGATGCTGGTGACCGCAGAGTACGAGAAGTACAAGTCGACGGTTGCCGAGTATGAGAACAAGCGGTTCCGCACTCCTAGCCTGAGCCTGCCGGATGGCGTGAGCGCTGAGCGGTTGAGCGCTCGCCAGAAGCTGCTGCGTGCCCTAGATGGCGAGGCTAGGAGGACGGAACGCGATGCCTCGGAAGGGCTACTCGACCACTATCGAGAGCAGGCGTTCAACTTAGTGAGTTCGCCCGAAACCCAGCGTGCATTCAACTTGGATGCCGAGCCGGACGCAGTGAAGGATCGATATGGACGCCACCTGTTTGGCCAAGGCTGCCTGCTCGCGCGACGGCTCTCGGCGGCAGGCGTGCCGCTCGTCACCGTTTTCTGGCATCCGGACGGCACCACAACAGCGCCGTCGTGGGACACTCACGCGGACCACTATAGCCACATGAAGTCGCACCTCATGCCGCCTTGCGACCGAGCGTTTTCGGCCCTCCTTGAGGACCTTGGACGTTCCGGAATGCTGGCGGACACGCTTGTGGTCTGGATGGGCGAGTTTGGCCGCACTCCGCAGATCAACTCGAGTGGCGGGCGAGACCACTGGGGCATGTGCCAGAGCGTAGTCATGGCCGGCGGCGGAGTTCGAGGCGGCGTCGTGCATGGGAAGTCCGACAAGACTGCGGCCTACCCCGAGGAGGACCCGATTAGCCCAGGGGACATCGGGGCCACCCTCTATTCGCTCATGGGAATTCGGCCGGACAGCGAGATCGTGGACCAGACCGGCCGCCCGCATCCTCTCGTGCGTGGAGAGCCCATTGCAGCCATTCTCTAGGGCGCACTCGTTCACGGGCATTGCGACTTTGGGAGCAATGGTGACACTGCTTCACTCGAATGCTCCGGCGCAGCGTGCTGCAGCCAAGTCGCCGATGCCGTCCGTGACATTCGGCGCCTCGGTTGGACCGATGTTCGTCAAGTCGTGCGTCGGATGTCACGGCGAGCG
>VFKD01000252.1 GCA_009885735.1 bacterium | reverse complement strand
TTGCCCGTTACGTTCGAGACGATGTGCATCACATGGGAGTAGCGTTCGATCACCATCAGCTCGTCCACGCTCACGGAGCCGTACGTGCATACTCGACCGAGGTCATTCCGGCCCAGGTCCACCAGCATAATGTGCTCGGCCCGCTCTTTCTCATCCGCAAGAAGCTCCGCCTCAAGCGCCAGGTCCTCGGTCTGAGTGGCGCCCCGGCGCCGGGTGCCGGCGATGGGCCTCACGCGGACTGTGCCTCGGTCCACCGTGACGAGAATCTCCGGCGAGGAGCCCACCACATGGTTGCCGCCAAAGTCGATATAGTACATGTAGGGAGAAGGATTGACCGACCGGAGAGCGCGATATATCTGGAACGGCTCTGCCGTGTGCGTGACGTCGAACCTCACGGAGGGCACCACCTGGAAAGCGTCGCCCGCCATGATGTATTCGATAACCCGGCTAACCGCCGCCTCGTAGTTCTCCTGAGTGCGGTTTTGAGTTACCGTTGGCGGTACGGCCGTACCCTGGGACGCAGGCATGTTCGCGCCCACCCGAAGCAGATCGACGAGCGCGTCGATTCGCAGAACCGCCTCGTCGTAATCCTTGGCGGGGTCCTCGCCAACGCGCACGTTGCAGAGAACCTTGATGACGTGCTTCACATGGTCGAAAATAAGCAGCGTGTCCGTGAAGAGCAGCCGGCAGTCCTCCACGCCCATGTCGTCCACCGTGTTGTCCGGCAGGTCCTCGAAGAAACGCACGACATCATAGCCGAGAATCCCCACCGCCCCACCGCAGAAGCGCGGCAGGCCCGGAAGCGGAACGAACTTGTAGCGCGCCATGAGCCCTTCCACAACCGTGAGCGGGTCGTCCCCCGGCGCGAGCATGAGCGTGTGGGTCTTGGTGCCCTCCGTGATGGTCACCAGGTCGCCCTTGGATTCGACCGTCATAAACGGCTTGCTGCCCAAATAGGAGTACCTGGCGAGCCTCTCGCCACCCTCAACGCTCTCGAGCAGGAACGACCCTGGGCCACCGCCCACGCGCTCGAACGCGGAGACAGGAGTGAGCCTATCCGCCAGAATCTCGCAGTAGACAGTGATCAAGTTGCCCTGCTCTGCCAGACGCACAAATTCAGATCGCTTCGGGATATGCATTGGGAGATGAGAGTTCCTGTTGAGTGGTCCGGCTCGCCGCGGTGTGGTGCCCAGGGCGGGACTTGAACCCGCATGCGTTGCCGCGAGGGATTTTAAGTCCCTTGTGTCTGCCATTCCACCACCTGGGCGCGCCCTGCCGTGAAGCTAATGATAGGGCTTTTTGGGGCTGTTCGTCAATGGCTGGAGCGCCTTCGCCAATTCGTGGCACGGGCGTCCCGCCCGTGAAAGAGACAAGCATACAACGATGTCGGCGCGTAGGCCTGTAGGGGCAAAGCATCCACCCAGCCACCTACCGGGAATGCGGCAACCTTCTGCGTGGATGCTTCGCCCGGGGTTGGTTTGGCGTGCGTCGATCCGTCTGCGCTAAGCGTCTGTCATGAAATAAGCAGTTTTGTTTTTTGTGCAAGATATGCCACAATGAATTAT
>VFKD01000415.1 GCA_009885735.1 bacterium | reverse complement strand
CCCAGCACAGCGCCACGCATCGGATTGCCTGGGTCGGCAACGAGCGCCAACACGTACTCAGCCTCCTTCTCGAAGTCATTCGGGTGGACGTCCACTTCCATGTAAACCGTTGCGGCAACTCCCAAGCCTTCGGTCTCCACCGAGTAGTGCTCCGGGGTGTGGCTGCCCGCAAGCGGGCCGTCGGCGGGAAGCCACGGCACGCGAACAACGTCAAGGTCCCACAAGTGCTGATGTGTGTCCACAATCTTCGTCATAAAGCTCTCCGAATCTCGATTTGGGCTGTAGTCGAGTGCGACGACCTGGTCGCGATCTCCTGCGCAATATTCAACTTGCGGGGCACCGTGGCGAACGTAATTCTACGGAAGATACGCGTTCCTAGCCACGCAGCCTCGGCATGGTACAATCCTAGAAACTGTGGAGGTAAGTCAATGAACGAGTACATCTCAATAGACGCGCGAGTGTGCCATGGTCAGGCGTGCTTTCGGGGCACCCGGATTCCGGTGAATCAGGTCGTCAGGATGCTGGCGAATGGTGACACTATCGACGGCCTTGTCCGCGAATTTCCGGCTCTTACTCGCGAGAGCATACTGGCAGGGTTGAAGTACGCTGCATCGCTTGCAGAGGGACAAGTGACCACTCCTGGAACCGTTGCGCTCACAGTGTGAACATCGTCGTTGACGAGAACATTCCGAAGCTAACTGTGTTGGCCCTACGGTCACTCGGGCACTCCATCACGGACTTGAGGGGTACTCCCGATCAAGGCTCTGAGGACGGCAGAGTTTGGGATTTGGTCCTCCGCGAGAACGCACTTCTAATCACCACGGACAAGGGATTTGTATCCCATCGACGGGAGCCACACTTCGGCGTCCTCATCATTCAATTGCGTCGGCCCAACCTAGCCAAGATTCATGCGCGAGTCATGCTGGCAATGAATCGTTCTGAACCAAACGGTTGGCTGAACCTCACCATCGTGATGCGAGACCATGTCCAAAGCGCATACAGGTCCGAGGCTGCCATCTGAATTATGAGCATGACCTCAGCATTCGGTAGAAGTTCTCTCCGCCGCCGGCTGCCTGCCGCCGTATTCACCCAGTCCTCCGCAAGACCGTATCAGTCGTCCCGCCCGACGCGACGACGGGCTCGAATTCTCCTGCGGAAGGTGCTG
>VFKD01000410.1 GCA_009885735.1 bacterium | reverse complement strand
GGCGCATCGAAAGGACGGTTCCCGCAGGACTATGAAATCTAGAATGACTTGGTGCCTTGCGGCGCTTCTGGCGCTAACCGCCGTGTCGGCTTCGCAAGCGCAGTCCCCCGGCACGGTGCTGGTGGTGGCGAATGCAAACAACCCGCAGAGCGTCGCGCTGGCGAACTACTATATGAACCGGCGCGGCATCCCAGCGTCCAACAAGCTGCTCCTGGCGTGGGATGCGAGCGACAACGCGGACACGTGTACTCTCGCTCACTACAACGCGAACATTGCGGCGCCGGTCTATGCGAAGATTGCCACTCTGGCCGCTATCGACTACATCGTCCTCTGCCGCAATCTGCCGATCAAGATATCCGACACCTCGGGCAGTGTGGACAGCGCCTTGGCCGGCAAGAGCACCACGAAGCGCAGCAATCCGTATGCGGGAAGGACCAATGCATTCACCTCTGCCGCCTACGGCGTTTATCTGGTCACCCGACTAGATGGCTGGAGCTGGGGAGATGCCGTAGGTTTGGTGAACAGGGGACTCGCGAAGGCGAAGCCGACCGCGCCGTTTGTGCTGGACAAGGACCCTGCCAAGGACGCCGGCAGCGATACTCTGACATACAACATGCTCTTCGACTCGGCGAACACGAAGCTGATCGCCTTAGGAAAACCCACACTGCTCAACACGTCATCTACGTTCCTCGACCCGGCGGTGGCAATAGCAGGCTACATCAGTTGGGGCAGCAACGATGCGAACTTCTCGATCACGGCCTACAACAACCTTACGTTTGCGCCAGGAGCCATTGCCGAGACCCTGGTCAGCACCAGCGCGAGCAACTTGCGGTATCCGGGAGGCTGGCAGAGCCAGATTGCCCTGCTCATCCGAAATGGCATCACGGGAGTGAAAGGCTATGTGGCGGAGCCGTTCACGAGTGCAACGGCGCGGCCCCAGATTCTGTTCCCACGTTATGCCGGCGGAGCAAACCTGGCGAGCTCGTTCTATGCCTCCTCTCCCTACATGGGGTGGAAGGACGTCATCGTCGGCGATCCGCTGTGTGCGCCCTACGCGCCGTAGGCATACGAAATGCGACAAGCCTCCCAGGAAATCCTGGGAGGCTTGTCTGACTGTGCGAGGATGCGACGGGGCGGCTTAAGCCTTACTGCGCGATCTCCGCAGCCTCGCTAGCCCCAATCCTCCAAGGCCCAGGAGAGCCGCCATCTGGTAGAATGCAGGCTCAGGAACGAACGTCGTTCCCCCCTCAGCGATCCAGTCCTGGTACTTGCCAGTGCCCTCGTCTGTCACATTGATCCAGTCGGCATTGCCGCCGCCCAGC
>VFKD01000038.1 GCA_009885735.1 bacterium | reverse complement strand
CACGAGGCGGTCACACCCTCACTCCCGAGGACATTGTCGAGGCCGACCGTTCGTTCGGCACAAGGCTGTTTCACCAGTGGAGCCCCGAGGATTACGCGCGCATTCGTGCGGACGGCAAGATCCCAACACTCGCATCATGGGCGAACACCGGCGCAGCGCTAGATGACCTGATGACTCAAGCCGCTCTGCAGTCGTTCACCGTGGACCAAGAGGCTCTCGACGCTCGGCTGCGAAGCATTGGTGCGGCCTAACGAAGAAACCTTGGATCAGGCCAAGTCCGCTCGCACAGAGAGGTCACCCAGTCGCCCAGGGCGCTCACCCGCTCATCCTGAGCGCGGCTCAGCCGTATCGAGCCGCAGTCGAAGGACCTCATCGACAACTTGGGCTGCCCTGAGCTTGGCGAAGAGTGCCGATTTGCCTTTTGTATCGCGGCTACAGTGGGTTAGGCGGCTTTGGCGGCGCCTGAGTGTCGACAAGATAGGCGGGGGGAACGGCTTTCGAGTCGGTCACCTCGCCTATCACTTTCCAACCGTCGGCGCGGCGACAAAGCAGAAACTGGCCCAGGCGATCTCCCTCTTCCGGTTTTGAGCCTGACTTGAGCAGGAACGTGATGGACGCCGTGTCTGCTCCAATGAACTGTACATGCGCCTCCTCGAGGTTTTGCAGTGCAGTTTCGATGACGCGCTTGCTCTCGTCCGGCGGCAGGCTGCGGAGGCCGGACTTCACAGAGGCTGCATCCAGGAGCTTGCGGGCTGCGGGCTCGGCGCGTGACGAGCTTACACCATCCGTGATGGTGGTGACTGGTGAGCGGGTAACGGTGAGGTACAGGTCCATGTCTCCGAGCATCATGCTGAGAAAGTACTTGAACGAGGCTGCACGCACCTTGTCGTCCACGGCATCCGCTTGTGCAGCCTTCTGTTGGGCGTAGGATGCGGTGACTGCAGCGACGCAGACCAAGGTCACAAGCGATCTTCTGAATAGGTCCATCCGAATTCTCCTCCACGCACCTTAGCGTCCCTACATGGTCCCGTAAAGTCTATCCCCAAAATCGCCCAGCCCAGGCAGGATGTACCTCTTCGGGTTGAGCTCTCTATCGACGCACGCGGCGAAGAGCGCCAGATCTGGGTGAGCGGCTATCAGCCGGTCCACTCCCTCCGGAGCAGCAACAACGCAGAGAAGTACCACGCGCTCCGCTCCCGCTTGTTTCACCACATTGACCACGTGCTCAGACGAGCCTCCCGTCGCCAGCATTGGGTCCAGGATAATGGCGGTGCGGCCCTTCATCTCCGGGAGCTTCTGGTAGTAGGGATGAGCGAGCGCGGTGCGCTCGTCGCGCTCCATGCCGAAGCAGCCGACCGACACTTCCGGGAAGAGATCCACTATGCTGTCGAGCATGGCAAGGCCCGCGCGGAGAATTGGCACCAGAACGATCTCCTCGTCGAGGACAGGAGACCAGACCTCCTCAAGCGGCGTCTGGATGTGAAGTTGGGCGGTACGCAGCGTTCTGGTTGCTTCCAGGGCGAGTATGACCGAAAGCTTTCGAGTGAGCGTTCGGAAGAGCATCGGCTTCGTCGTCTCGTCGCGCAGGTGCGTAAGATAGTGCTGAGCAAGCGGGTGAGTGACAACTGTTAGGGCCATCCGACGCCTCCAATCTCGCTCGACATCGGCACCCTAGCCTACCGGCTCCGAAAATATGTCGCGGAGATCGTGCTCAAGGTCCGCAGTGACCACTGCAATCACACTGTCGCCAAGCTCGTACTTCGTGTCTGCAGTGGGGAGCATCGCAGCATCATCGCGGATAACTGCCATGATGAGCGCGCCTGCCGGCAATCCCACCGAGTTGACCACCTTGTTGAGCACGGGGGAACCAGAGCCAATCTCGATGTCCACGATCTCAATATTGCCGCGCTTTAGCGCCGCGAGTGGAATCACCTCGTTGGTTTCAATCTCCTGTTCGATGAGATTGTAGATGATTTTTGTGGAGCTTACCGTCGCGTCGATACCCAGGCGGTGAAACAGAGCCTCGTTGCGCGGATTGTTGACTCGGGCGATGGTGCGCGGCACGTTGAACTTCATCTTCGCCATCTGGCAGATCACCAGGTTGTCCTCGTCGTCGCCGGTCGCCGCAACTACCACGTCCGCTCGTTCCACTCCGGCATCCTCGAGCAGTCGGACTTCGCAGCCGTCTCCTTGCATCACGACCTCGCCGAGCTGCTCGGCAATCAGGCGATGCGTCGAGCGGTCCTTCTCCATCAAGAGCACTTCATGGGAGGTTTGGCACAAGGTCTTTGCCAGATAGAATCCCACGTTGCCCCCGCCTACGATAACGATGTACATGTTGCTCCTTGGTGCTCAGTTGGGCCGTGCGGTTATGACAGGCGAATTCTCTTCGCGCAGCCAAGCCATTGCGTCCATATCGCGCCATTTCCGCTCATCCTGAGCCTGCCAACCCGATCATCCTGAGCGCTTGACAGCCGTACCGTCAAGCAGTCGAAGGACCGTTCCGTGGCAGAGTCGAAGGACGGTATCAAGGCGCACTCGGTAGCCCGCTGCCTACGCATTCATCTCCAGATAGTCTTTGTTGTAGTCTTTTTCGATGGACCATATGTCGCTTGCCACGAAGTCCCGAACGAGCCCGGAGAGGATCGTGGTGCCGCAAATGGTGACGATGCCCATGCGCCGATAGGTGTCTGCTCGGATGGGATCGTTAATGCGAGTGACTACCTTCTTCACGCCGTGAACTTCGTGGGCAAGCTGGGCGGCCATGATGTTGCGATTGTCCCCCGGCGTGACTGCCACGAAGACGTCGCAAGTGTCGATTCCCGCTCGGGTCAGCACGTCCTCATCCATGCCGTTGCCCACGACACGTTGTCCCTTGAACTTGCTGCCCAGGCGGCGGAACGCCTCGCTGCTGATGTCGATCACGGTGACATTGTGTCCGTCCGCAAACATCATCCGGGCAAGGGCGGAGCCCACCCGGCCGCAGCCTAGAACGATGAGATTCATCTAAGTTGTTTGCTCCATAATTGTATTCTAGGCGTGACTGGTGATGGCTGCGCGGCCTATGAGGACATCACATTGGGCCTTGTGCAGCAAGATTGAGGCAAACTCGCTCCATCTGTCTTCAAGTGCGGCAGCCGGAGTAACGCAGAGAACCGCGTACCCAGCCTTGTAGTTCTTGATAGCCGCCAGGGCGCCCTCTTGTGCGTCCCTCACGCGTTCAACGTGTGCTGAGACGGCCACTCCCAACTCGCGTGCAGCGACAGTGGCGGCATCCAGCATAGCATTGGCAGCAGCCTCCCGTTCGGGCATTGGGGTGCCAAGCGCCACACTTCTGCCAACCTCGAGCAGGTAGACCAAATGAATTGGAGAGTTGGTGCCGAAAGCCGCTCTCGCCGCGATGCGCACAGCATGCACCGGGTCCAGCCCATCCATGAGTGGAACGACCACACCGTTCTCCGCTGCCGGCCTGTCGGAATCCGTGGGAGGAGCTGAGAGCGTCAGTTTGAACGATGCGCGAGCCTCCTCCACACTCGATGCGATGGGAAGCTGCGACCTGACGCCTGGAACCGTCTTTATCAGCTCCAAGACCTGGCGAGGCAGGTTGCACACCACAATGCGCGAGCCGCCAGCCTGAATGTCCTTAACCGCCTCGAGGAACGTCTTGCTGCCGTCCTCCGACACATTTGTCAACTCACCACAGTCGATCACGATGCCTTCGGGGTGCTCCCTCAAGAGAAGCGACGCGGCTGCCTTGATAGTGAGCCATTGATTCTTTACGAGCGCGCCGCTCAAGCCGACCGTGTCAGCGAACGTGGTGACAATCATTTCGAGTCCAATCTATCGGCGAAGGCGGCCATCGCTCTCGCTGAGGAACGGCTAGGAGTATAGACCCAGCGTAGGGAGGGAGTCAATCGAACTCTAAGATTTGCGGATGCGCCGAGTAACTCCGATCAGCTGGGTGCACTCAGGGCGTACCGTTCTGGTAGAATGCAGACCTGTCCCCATTGAGCACAAACCTCCAAGGAGCCCACATTGGCACAACATCTGCTTACCGAAAAGACCATCCTTCTGAGGGAAGGGGATGATGTGGTTGTTGCAAAAGATCGTCTGGAAGCGTCCGACGAGCTTGCCAGCGAAATGACCTCACTTCGGCTTAGCGCCGATGTTCCGGCCGGACACAAGGTGGCCGTGCGCGACATTCGTGAAGGCGAGGCTGTGCTGAAGTACGGGCAGATCATCGGCTACGCGACGCAGGCGATCAAGAGCGGCGACTGGGTGCACACTCACAACCTGCACAACGGCACCGTATCCCTGGACTACGAGTACACCACCGATATACGGAGGCAATCGCCGCCGGATCAGGCGCGAACGTTCGATGGATTCGCTCGCCCGGATGGCCGCTCCGGCACGCGCAACTACGTGACGATTGTCTCCACGGTTAACTGCAGCGCCGACACGGCCCATCTCGTGGCTGAGCGAGTTCGCCGCGAAGCCCTTCACGACTTTCCGAACGTGGACGGCGTGGTGGCCGTCACCCACAAGACCGGGTGCGGAATGGCGATCAACGGACCCGAATACCGCGTGCTGCAGCGATGTCTGGCAGGCATGGTCGACCATCCGAACGTGGGCGGCGCACTTCTGGTGGGACTTGGGTGCGAAGTGAACCAGGCCCAATCATTGGTCCAAGACCAAGGCCTAATGATGCCGCTGCGCAAGGGCGAGACGCGCCCGTCTCCGCCCACCATTCTTACCATACAGGATGGCGGCGGAGTCGCAAGAACGGTGGAGGCGGGATTCAACGAGACACTCAGGCTGCTGCGTGAAGCGAACGAGGTTCGGCGAACCACGCGGCCAATCTCCGACCTGATTGTAGGCACCAACTGCGGCGGGTCGGACGGCAATTCTGGAATCACCGCGAACCCGGCGTTGGGCGAGACAGGGGACGAAATGGTGCGCCACGGCGCGGCATGGCTCATTGCGGAGACCAGCGAGACCTATGGCGCCGAACACCTTCTCACGCGCCGATCTGTGTCGCGGGAAGTAGGCGAGAAGCTGGTGGCCCTGATGCGATGGTGGGAGCAGTACACTGCGATGCACGGCGCGGAGATAGACAACAACCCAGCTCCGGGCAATAAGGATGGCGGCCTCACGACCATCTTTGAAAAGTCACTGGGTGCCGTGACGAAGGGCGGGACCAGTCCTCTCGAGGCAGTCTATGACTATGCTGAACGGATTCGACACCATGGGTTCTGCTTCATGGACACTCCAGGGCATGATCCGGTCTCTGTTACCGGTCTCGTTGCAGGTGGGAGCAATCTTGTCGCTTTCACGACCGGCCGAGGGTCGTGCCTGGGATTCAAGCCCACGCCGGTTCTGAAGATCGCAACAAACAGCCGGCTCTACGCGCGTATGGAGCCGGACATGGATATGGACGCAGGCGTAATCTTGAACGGTGTGTCGGTTCGAGATGTCGGCCTAATGATTTTCGAGGAGCTCATCGCTGTGGCATCGGGCAAGAAGACTAAGAGCGAGGCTCAGGGGCTGGGAGATCATGAGTTTGCGCCATGGGCGCTTGGGCCGGTCTTGTAGGATGGACCTGACCGCGAGCGAACCCTGCTAGCGCGAGCCGCGAGGTGGTGGCGAGGCGACCTGGCTGCGACGCTGCCGAATCAGTCTGCGGCGCCGCACACGCTGGCCGCTATTCTGTTTCGCTGGCTGCCCTTGGCGGTGAGCTTCGAGCTGATGATGCTTGAGGGGCCGGCATTTCAGGGCGCCATCAGCAGGCTGGCCGCGCCTGACCTCAACCTGGCTGCCTGGGGCCTCACGATGTCGCTCGCGCTCATCATCGAGAGCCCTGTAATCATGCTCCTCGCAACCGCTATCGCCCTAGTTCGCAACTCGGAATCCTACTGTGCTCTGCGGCAGTTCACGCTGCACCTCATTGTAGGGTGTACCGTTGTCGCAGGACTGATAGCGTTCACGCCTCTATACGACGTCGTTTGCCGAGATATCTTGGCCCAGCCGGTGATAATAGTGGAAGCAGCTCGTCCGGCTCTTCAGATTATGCTCTTCTGGACGGCTGCAATCGCATGGCGCCGTTTCTATCAGGGCATCCTAATCCGCCACGGACATGTCAGGGCGGTGACACTTGGAACAGCAATCCGTCTGACTGCCGCCCTCGGCACAGTTTGGCTGCTGACCGCTCGGGCGAACTTGCCTGGTGTTCAAGTCGCTGCCTGTGCCGTGATGGCCGCTGTGGTGGCGGAAGCGCTTGCCACCAGCCTGTTTGCTGTACCAGTGCTGAGAGGACATGTCGCGCGGATTTCACCCACGGATGAACCACTGCGTCAGGCGGACATATGGCGGTTTCATGCACCCCTGGCCGCGACCACTCTCCTCACCCTCGTCGCGCATCCGCTCACGAGCGCTGCCCTCGCTAGGCTTGAGCATCCTACCGAGACACTTGCCGCGTGGCCCGTGGCTTACATGGTTCTCTTGGT
>VFKD01000633.1 GCA_009885735.1 bacterium | reverse complement strand
CGCCTCGCGAACGGCCACAGCCGCGCGGAGGCCTGCGCCGCCGGCGCCAACAATGAGTACGTCATGGTCGTGGACTGTGTACGTTGCCAACTGTGAGCCCTTAGAAGAGGATGTGCAGATCGGGAATTGTGCCGCGAGAGACCAGGTTGACGTAGAGGTCGGCGATGCCGACCGAAATCATGCTGAGCCATGCCCACTGCGCATGCTTGCTGTTGAGCAGGCTGAACTTCTGCCAGAGACCATAGCGCGTCCGGCTTATCGCGGTACACGAGTAGCAGTCTGTTCCGCCGCCTATCAGGTGCCGCCAGGAGTGGCAGCCAAACGTATAGCCGGTAAGCAGGACCCAGTTTACGATGAAAATGAGCGTGCCGACCCCTATGCCGAAGTGTGGCACTCCCGACGCATCCTCGATGCGAAACGCGAGCAGCACGTCGTAGCCGAGGATGAAGATGAAGATCGCCGCGGCGTAGAATGCATATCTGTGGAAGTTGAGCGCGACAAACGGCAGCGCTCGCTCACCGGTGTATCTCATCCGGGACTTCGCCATCGGCTCCGCAACGCCGCAGGCAAGAGGATCTTGGAAGAGGGCTCGATAGTATGCCTTGCGATAGTAGTAGCACGACATCCGAAAACTCATCGGAACGATGAGAATGTAGATAGCCGGCGAGATCATCTTCTGACCCAGAAGAGGAAGGTTCACCTCAAACTTGAACGGGAGAAGCGGTGAATACAGCGGCGACAGCAAGCCGCTTGCGTGGACCTCGTAGTGAGCATTCTCGAACATGCGGTAAGTCACATACACCACGAAGAGACCGAACACGATGGCGAAGCTGAGCGGCGCGGTCCACCAGTTGTCCGTGCGCGCCCCAATCGGCAGCCGCGCACGGCCCTCCTCTCGAGACTCGGCAGTGTAGCTAGGCATTCTCACTCCATGGTCAGACAAGCACAATCCAACGATGTTAAGACTAGCACAACGCCCCTCTAATGTAAAGTGATATATTCCCTCATGTATAATAAGAGCTGCTAATCAATTCTGGAGAGCCTAAATGGAAGACACAGCAAGCCTGCGCATCTTCTGCAGCTTGGTGGAAGCCGGTTCATTCACCCTGGCCGCTGAGCGTGAGTTCATCTCGCAGTCGGCGGTGAGCCAGCGTCTGCGCGCCCTTGAGCGCGCGTATGGGCAGGTGCTAATCGACCGAGGACGCGGACGCGGGCGCGTGAGTGCGACTCCGGCCGGCAAGGCGCTCTATGCCGGAGCTAAGTCGCTCCTTGCGCAGATGGCAAGCCTTGAGGCACAACTTAGGTCGATGGCAGAGGAGATCGCCGGCACCATACGGGTTGCAACGGTCTACTCGGTGGGACTGCACTCTTTGCCCGGCCGCTTGAAGCCGTTCTTGGCCGCCAACCCGCGCGTAAACGTTCACCTCGAGTACAGCCAGACCATCAAGGTCTATCACGATGTGGGAAGCGGCACGGTGGATATCGGCATAGTCGCCTGCCCAGCCAAGCACTCAGGAATCGACATCGTGCCCTTCGGCGCCGACGAGATGGTGCTCATCTGCCCTCCCGAGCACCCGCTCGCGAACAGGCAGGACGTTCGGCTCGCAGAAACTGACGGACTGCCGTTCATCGCCTTTGCGGCAGACATCCCGACCCGAAAGCTGACGGACAAGCGCCTGCGCGACAGCGGCGCGCGCCCGAAGGTGGTGATGGAGTTCGACAATATCGAGACTATCAAGAACCTGGTGGAGATAGGCTCCGGCGTCGCCCTCGTGCCCGAGAACTCCGTCCACCGAGAGGTTCGGGAGGGCGCTCTCGCCATCGCGAGGCTCCACCCCCGAGACGCATTCCAGCGTCCGTGCGGCCTCCTGCTGCGCTCGGCACAGTCCAGACGCCCCGCCGTTGAGGCATTCGTGGAGGCAGTACGAGAGCAGACGACCGCGAGCCAGGCCTAAGGGTACATGCCACGCTTCAAGATGGCCTTTGCGACTCGATTTACGCCGATCACATAGGCGGCGGTCCGCATGTCGATCTCGTCGCGAACGGCTACGTTCACCACGTCGTGATAGGCTCGCAGCAGCATCTGCTCCATCCTTGTGTTGACCTCCGCCTCCTGCCAGAAGAAGCTCTGAAGGTCTTGCACCCATTCGAAGTACGAGACAATAACGCCTCCCGCATTTGCCAGCACGTCCGGCATGAGCGCCACTCCACGGTCGAAAAAGATGCGGTCCGCGGCAGGAGTGCAGGGACCATTTGCTCCCTCCACCACCAGTTTGGCCCGCACCAAGTGTGCGTTCTGGGAAGTGATCTGGTTCTCGGTGGCTGCCGGAACGAGGATGTCCACGTCCGCCTCCAGCAGGTCGGAATTAGACATCGGCTTGCCGCCGGAGTGGGTCGTGAGCGTTCCGTCCTTGCGGGCGCAGGCCAGCAGTGCCGGTATGTCGAGGCCATCCGGGTTGTAGAGACCGCCGTAGGCGTCGCTCACGGCTACCACCTTGGCTCCACGCTCGGCGAAAATTCGCGCCGCAACGCTGCCGACATTGCCAAATCCCTGGACCGCAACCCGCGCGCCCTTGAGCGAGAATCCCAGCACATCCGCGGCTTGAGCCGCAATGATCACAACACCGCGGCCTGTGGCATCCACTCGCCCTTCGGAACCGCCCACCTCCACCGGCTTGCCCGTGACGACGGCGGGAACCGTGTGCCCACGGTGCATCGAGTAGGTGTCCATCACCCACGCCATCATGTCCGACGTCGTGCCCGCATCCGGAGCGGGGATGTCGGTATCTGGGCCGATGACATGGCTAATCTCGGTCGTGTATCTGCGCGTAAGCCGCTCAATCTCTCCCATCGACATTGAGCGCGGGTCGCACAGCACGCCGCCCTTTGCTCCGCCGAACGGGATGTTGACGATGGCGCACTTCCAGGTCATCCACATCGCAAGCGCGCGAACCTCGTCCAGGTCCGTCTTCGGGCTATACCGAATGCCGCCCTTCGACGGACCGCGCGAAACGTTGTGCTGCACGCGATAGCCCTTGAACACCCTTGTGGTCCCATCGTCCATCTTCACAGGGAAGTTGACCGTGAGCTCGCGCTGAGGGTGCTTCAGAACCTCGTGGAGGCCGGGATCAAGCTTGAGGTGGTCGGCCACTATCTCGAGCTGATGCAATGCGTTTTCGTATGGATTGACGCTCTCACGTACCGCAACGCTGCGGCGCGGCTCATCCAACAGAGTGGTAACTCCCATCGATTCCTCCTCGAATCGGATCCTCACGCACCCCTCGGCCCCGTAAAGGGGGAAGGGCACCAGACACCGCAAACAGCGTCACTTCTGTATACGATCTTTCCAGAGGTTATTCCACACCTCGACGCGGGTGTGGGCTTCGGCTGCAGTCGCGGCCTATCTAGCAGCCAGACCCTTCCGGACTCCTCCGAGAATCTTCTCGGCGATCTCGTCGCCATAGAACGACATGGTCGCCTCATACTTCCCGGCACGAAACTGCTCGCGCGTAACGAGGTAACCCAGCCAGGCGTTCGTGAGGGCCACCACGGCCGGCGCCTCTACGCCCACTTCTCTTGCCATCCGTTTGGCATCAAGGCCGACTGCAGAGGTCGGCTCACCCGGCATGCCAATCAGCAGAAGTCTGCCGAGCGCCACAAAGCTCACCGGTGCATTCTTGGGCATCACCCGCGCCACAAGCTGCTTCGCCTGCTCCGGGGTCGCCTTGAAGAGACCTGCGCCCAACGGAAACAGGGGATGCGGCTTCGGCTCCCCAAGGTCAACCAAATGCTTCCAGGCCTTGAGTCCGGCCGCTTCAGGCGGGCCCAGAAGCAGTCGCATTGCTCGAACCTTGGCAGTATATTTCGCACTATAGGTTTGAATTTTCTCGGCAGGCTGCCCTTCATCCGCGCCGTTTGGCGAGGCGTCTCCCTCGGCGCCATTAAGGATTAGGGCGACCGACCCCGGCTCCTCCGCCTCGAGCTGCCGCGCAGCCGCGCCGCACCAGTCCCCCGAGACCTGCAGCATGTCCGAGGAGTAGTAGGTTGGGTGGGCGGCGTAGACCACAATCTGAGCACACAGAGCCCCATCCAGCAACTCAATTCGGGCGAGGGTCATCTCGTCGTCCGTCACGGTGCCACCCCTGCGATTACGGTTCAGCCCCAATCCGGACATCTGTCCGGTTTGCACGCGGGCGGGCTTGAGCCGCGCGGATGCGGCAATAACGGCCTCTGCAATCCTTGTGGCCATCCATTCAGCCACATCAGGATGGTAGGCGGGCAAGCTGCCGGTTTGCGGAGTGTTCTGCGGCACCAGCATCAACGGATCGAGCCCCGTGTGCGTGTGGGTGGCGGCCAGGAAGAGTCGGTCCGGACCTACCTGAGCCACGCCAAGCTTGGATGCCACCATGTCCTTAAATCCGCCGGGGATGAAGCAGAGGTCCGCCGAGACGATCGCTACTCGGGTCTCGCCGTCGGCGAGAACAAGAGCCCTCGCATAGCAGGTGTCGTGGACGCCGTTCGCCGCGCTCGCCTGCCTCTCAGCCGAGATATAGCCGCCCAGG
>VFKD01000582.1 GCA_009885735.1 bacterium | reverse complement strand
GAGGTTGTGGTGTAACGGATGCATCCCTGGCTTTTAACCAGGTGGGTGTGGGTTCAAGTCCCGCCGGCCTCACTTATCGCGGCGCGTAGCTCAACGGTAAGAGTCGTGTCCTTATAAGACACAGGTCGTGGGTTCAACTCCCACCGCGCCGACATGTTTTAAAAAGGGGTCAGGAACTCTAAAAATTTGACAAAGCTGCAAAATTCATATGGCTTGGAAAGTTCCTGACCCCTTTTTAAAACACTAATCACGACGGTGAGGGTTCAAGTCCCTCGGATCCCATTGAACAGGCTGTAGGCTTGAGACTTGAGGCTGTAGGTTCGAGCAAGAACCGGATTACCTAAAGCCTACAGTCTAAAGCCTAAAGCCTACTTTTGATCTTTGACAATTCGGTTGGCCAAACAAAAGCGCCCATGGTGTAGAGGTAACCCATCTGCTTGCCATGCAGGAAACGCGAGTTCGATTCTCGCTGGGCGCTCTGTTATCAGGATGTAGGACAGTCTGGGAATCCGCGTGCCTTGGGCGCACGAGATCGTCGGTTCGAATCCGACCGTCCTGACTGACGATTCCGGTGTAGCCAAATTGGCAAGGCATCTCCCTGTTAAGGAGACCATTGAAGGTTCGAATCCTCCCGCCGGAGCTTTGGAAGGTCAAGCCAATTGGCGATGGCTGCTGTCTTGAAAACAGTCGAGCGTAACTGCCTTGGGGGTTCGACTCCCTCACCTTCCGTTTGTAGATGCTGTACGTGCTTTTGACCGAACGGCTAGGTTCTGGACTTCCAATCCGGCCACGCGGGTTCGACTCCCGCAGAGCACTTTCGAAGAGTCTTGCTGCAAACAAGCAAATACGGGTGTGGGCCAATGGTAAGCCAGCTGCCTTTGAAGCAGTTAATTGAAGGTTCGAATCCTTCCGCCCGTGCTGTGGCCGTCCTGTACTGGTTCAGGAACTTGGATGTGAACCAAGTCCATGTCGGTTCGATTCCGATCGGTCACCCTGTGGAAGTCAGAAACAGTCCTGTGGCCCAGCGGCGAAGGCACCTGGTTTACACCCAGTCGATCGACGGTTCGAGTCCGTCCAGGACTACTGAAATAG
>VFKD01000623.1 GCA_009885735.1 bacterium | reverse complement strand
CATCAGGTGTTGCAGCGCCTCAGCGCCGCGAACTGCCGCTGCACGCGCATCCGTATGGGGGTTCTCGCGGTAAGAGATGAGTGCGTCGGAATGTGCAGCCATCGCCGGCGTGAAGTTGCCGTGGAGGTCCAGCACGCCCGTAATCGGCACGCCTGCAAGCTTGGGAAGAGCGCGAATGCGACGAAGCATCTCTCCCTCTACATCCTGAAAGTCCTCAGAAACCATCGCGCCGTGCATCGCAAGGCAGATGCCGTCGATCCAACCTGCTTCCTCGGCATCCCGCTCGAATCGGTTCCAGAAATATTCAACCACGTCGCGGCGAACCGTGCCGCTCGGCATGGCATAGAGGTAGATCGACGGGATAACGGTCCAGGAATACTGATGCGCAACCTCCAAGATGCCGCAGATGACGGAACCGTCGCCCGCGGCGTCGAGAACCTCGTTGCCCTCGCGGAGGTGAAACTGGTCGAGCCCGGTTTGGGATCGCACAAAGGTGTTGGTTTCGTGGGCGATTCCGGCGATGAGGACCGTGTGGATCATCTGCTTGGCCCGGCGAGAATTAAGCCGCGTATGAACCCCTTCACCGCAAGTCGATACGGTCCAGCGACCCTTCGACTGAGGCACGATGCGGCTGTGCCTCGCTCAGGGTGAGCGGATGAATTGGGCTGAGCCGCGCTCAGGATGAGCGGAGTTGGGCAGATAGAGCCGGAGTGGGATGCGATAACGGCTACTCCTCGCACATCACTGCCAGGCCGTGGCCGTCTGCGGTGGCCTTCTCCACGAGGTCGAACAGCATATCGAAAAACGCGCCGGACTCCATCTTCGGCACAAACCATCGCGACCAGTTGCCGGACACAGGGGTGTCCGCGGATGCTCTGCGAGCGCGGTAGGCGCTTAGGAATGACCGAAGGTCGGCCGTCTCGTGTACTCCCAATAGGCCCACGATTCCCACCTCGCCGCGGTACCACTCTTGGATATTCGGCTCGCGAGTAATCAGGGTGGCGAGCACGTCCGCCGCATCGTCGCCATCCGGCTGGCGCCGCAGCCAGTTCATGCGCTCCGGCAGACCGCTGTCGCAAGGCACCACATCTCCCACTCCGCACATCGAGATCAGCAGGGAGTTGCAGACATCCGCGGGATGCGCGTCGTCGCCGAGACCCTCTAGGATGTCGTCAATAGCCTCGATATTGAGCCCGTCGAAATTGCCCGTGTCGTGCGCTGCGATGAGCCGAGGTTCCAGCTCAGTGAGCGCGCCCCAATCGAACGCAAAAAAGGCCCATTCACGTGCCATTGTTCAGCCCTCCAGGTCGAAGGCGCCTTGAGCGGACGGGTTCGGAAGCCACTGGAACCGATGCATCAGCACGCGGCCATTCCCGTCGAACTCCACTCCCTCGCGTTCGAGCGTGTTGCGCTGGATCATCATGAGTGCCGCATCGCGCTTGCCAATTGGGAGAGTGCCGCCCGCGCCCACGACGCGCCACCAGGGCACGCCCGGCGGCGCTGCGGACATGATGCCCCCAACTTGTCTGGCGCCAACGGCGACGGAGTGAATCATGTCCGCAACCTGTCCGTAGGTCACCACTTTGCCTTCGGGCACCGTGCGAACCTGATCATAGACGGCGTCGCTCACATCTTCCATCGTCGCCTCCACAAAATAGGCAGTTCGGGAACATTCTCAGGCTGGGAATCGTTTATAGATCATACGCGCTACACGCGCTGACGATAGTGGGGCTGGGCCTTCGCGAGGGCTCAGCCCCTCATTTTTTGTCGGCGGACTCTGCGAATTCGGGAGTCTTGCCGTCCAGGACGCAGGCCACGCTCATGTCGCCCATCAGGTTGATCGCGGTGCGGCACCGGTCCAGAAACCAGTCAATAGGCAGCAGATAGGCCACGTAGGCAGTGTCCAGCCCCACGGCCTGGAACACCAGGATCATCGTCACGAGTCCGGCTTCTGGAATTCCCGGAGCTCCCACTGATGCTACAACCGACATCAGCGCAACTACCGGCTGACGAATCAATGGGATCGGATTGCCGGTGGCCTGGGCGATATACATCGGTCCCATCGCCTCGTACAGCGCGGTGCCATCGTTGTTGAAATTGCTGCCCACCAAGGCGCCCAGGGTCGCAGATTCCTCGCGCAGCCCTATCTTCTCGCGCAGGCACCGGAAGTTCAGCGGCGCGGTCGCTGTGGAACTGGCGGTGCAAAAAGCCGCCATGAGCGCTTCGGAGCCGCCTCGCAGAAACTGCATCGGGCGAACCCAAGACTGAAGGCGAACGCGCATCAGGTAGTAGCAGGCTTGCAGCGCGAGAGCCACCAAGACAGCCACCACGAATCCAGCGAGCGAGACGAAGACACTCAGGCCCTGCGTGGCCGTCACATTGACGACAATGCAGAGCACCGCCAAGGGAATCAGCTCGATGATCCAGTGCAGCACCACCATGAAGACCTGGTACAGCGTCTCGAGCACCGGGATGATGAAGCCAAGCCCCTCCTTGCCCTCCGGCTGAGGCCGAGAGCGCACAACGCGAAGGGCAATCCCAAGAGCGAGCGCGATGATGATGGCGGGTATCACCTGCTGCTGCTGCTTACCCTCTTTGTCGAAGCTCGGAGTGAGTGAGCCGACCACGCTCGTGGGCACCTTCTCCTTGAAGACCTCCCACATCTCCACCTGGGCGAGCTTCTTGTCGGATTTTCCGACCTCCTTGCCCCAGCGCCCAGGCTGAAGCAGATTCGCCACTACGAGGCCGATGACGATTGCCACGAAAGTGTTGGTAGCCAGCAGCACGATGAGCCGCTTCGCAGACTTCCCATCAATCTTGGCGGCGACGAGCGCATGCAGAATTGCCACGAAGATGAGAGGCACAGCAAGTGCAAGCAAGAGCCGCAGCACGAGCTTGCCCACGTCTGCGACGTAGCCTCCAATCCTTGCTGCGTCAGCAGCGTCAACCGACCTGCCAAGGCTCAGCCCGAGCACAATACCGACCAGCATCGCTATCACGATGCGCGTGTAGAGCGGCATACTGGTCCACCGTCTCAACGGCGAGGAAGGCTGAACCACGTCAGTCGACATAGATAAATTCGTTCGTGCAGAGCAGCGTCTGGCAGAGCACCTGCAGATCCGCCTTCGTTGCCGCTCCCAGCAGTCGAGTCGCCACCGCAGTCTCCACAGAGACCGGCGGTCGGCCAAAGAGGAGGCGATAGAGGAAGTCGATCCTAGCCGCCGCGCCTGCTGGAGCATCCCGCTCCACGCGGGCTGCGAGCATCTCCGCCTGCTTCAGCACGAATGGATGGTTCATTAGGAAGAGCGCTTGTGGAGCAACGGTGGATACGGTGCGGCGCTCGATCGGACCCGTGGAATCGGCCACGTCAAACAGGGGGCCGAAACCCGTTCTGTCGGAGCGAACTGTCATCTGATAGAGCGACCGACGCGGCATGTTGAAGTCCTTGTCTCCCACGCCTCCAGGTCTCTCGTCCAGAGTTCCGGAAGCCCACAGCAAGGCGTCGCGCACGGCCTCGGATTCTAGGCGCCGCCTTGCCATGCGTCCAAAGAGACGGTTGTCGGGGTCGGCGGCCTGAGTTCGCGGGTTCGCACCGCTGCTCTGCCCATACGTGGAAGTGAGCATGAGCTCGCGGTGCAAGCGCTTTACCGACCATCCGCCGCCCACGAATCTCTTCGCCAAATAATCGAGCAGCGCCGGATGCGAGGGCCGCTCGCCGAGGAACCCGAAGTTTGACGGGGTCCGCACAATTCCCTCGCCGAAGTGATGCTGCCAGATGCGGTTCACCATCACGCGGGCCGGCAAAGGGTTCGAGGGCGATCCCAGCCACTTGCCAAGCTGCAATCTGCCGCTGCCCTCGGTGATGCGAGGCTGTGTTTCGCTCGCGAGGATGACCGGGAACCTGCGAGGAACGGTCTCACCGAGGCGCTCGTAGGAGCCGCGAATGTGTACGCGAGTGTCTGCAATGCCTTGCCGACTGCTCTCGGGCACTCCTCCCTCCTGGGCCGCATTTGCATACTCCGTGGGCGGGATAGGAGTCGCGCGAAGTGCAGCGATCTCCTTGCGGAGGTTAGTAACTGCGGCAAGGTCATCCGCGCCGAACTGCATCTCATCTCCAGCCTCGCGAACGGCGAACGGGCTGGACGCATCCACGGCGGCGAATTCCTTCGAGAATGCGCCTGCCGCAGCCGACAGCGACGTGCTATCGCCGGAGACCAGAGCCTGTCGAAGTCGACCCAGCGGAGTGGCTGAGTCCGTCGGCGTGCCTGTCCGCGAGCTTCCTGACATGTCGTAGAATCGCCACACGCCCGGGTTACCCCGCGTGTCCGAGTGTGGATTGCCTTTGTCTCCCTCGAGCGGATCCGCTACGATATCACTCAGGTTCCAAGCAGGACCGCCAGTCGGTTTGATCGACAGTTCGAGGTGCGTGGTGTCGCACGTGTGCGCCATCTTCGGCAGGATGAGGAGCTGTAGAATGTCGCCGGGACGAACCGAGACTTGTACAGGCTTGTCTGTCCCGAAGGTCGCTTTGGCAGCATTGGCAAGGTCGCCCTTCGCAAGCTCCCTTGGTCCGGCTGCAGTGCGGTGGTCCAGTATCCAGGCGACCCCATCCCCTGCGGCGATATCCGCGTCCGACACGAGCCCCGAGACTCGCACCACTCCCGATATGGGGCTCTTCCATCCCACCGCCACTCCGCTTGCGGGTCCCGGATGCACGCAAACCGACTTTGGCGGCAGAATGTAGGTGGCCAGAGGTTTGGCATCTGGGTTCTGATTGACGGTGAGAGACGGAAGACCGCCGGCAGCCTGCCAGGACATCACTCCCTGCAGGCCCGCCAGGTTCTTCACCGGGTTCGTCATCAGCGCATAGTCGCCCACTCCGAGCGCAGAGAGCCACTGGCGGAGGGCGTACGGCTTGAGTCCTGCTGCCTTGGCGGCCTCCTCGACTGGCTGTACTTCGCCGCCTGCTCTCGACGCCTCAACGTAGTCCAGAGCAGCCTTCACGTACTTGGGTGTGTCGGGCAGCATGGCCTTCGCCACCACCACCGAGGCGGCGGCCCTGCGGTCCGCAAGCGCCTTGTCCAGCTCGGCCAGCTTCGCTTTAGTGGCCTCCCGGCGGGCCATTTCGGCCTTGGAGATGAGCGGAACGCGCATGGGAGTTTCGCCTGCGCCCTTCGGAGTCAGCTTGGGGAGAATGTGCGTGCTGAAGAAAATGCCGGCGAGCGCGTAGTAGTCCTGAGTGGAGATTGGATCGAACTTATGGTGGTGGCAGCGCGCACAAGCCACCGTGAGGCCCATGAAGCCGCGGCTCACCACGTCCACCTGGTCGTCCGCAATGTCCGTGAGGATCTTCTCTTTGTCGGCGTCGCCGTTTCCCCAGTTGCCCACAGCCAGCAGGCCGGTGGCGATGGTCCCCTCGCGATTGAATCCGTCTCCGCCCGGTCCAGGCAGAATGTCGCCTGCCACCTGGTTCAGCATAAACTGGTCATAGGGCATGTCCGAGTTGAACGCCTTCACCACCCAGTCGCGATATCTCCACGCATCCGCGATGTCGCCTTCGCCGCCCACGCCACGAGCGTCCATCGAGTCCGCATACCGGGCCACGTCCAGCCAGTGGCGCGCCCACCTCTCCCCATATCTTGGCGACGCGAGCAGGCGGTCCACCACGCGGACGAAAGCGCCCGGAGCGCGGTCCACCAGGAACGCCTCAACCTCGGTGGGCGCAGGCGGCAGTCCGGTGAGATCGAATGTTGCGCGGCGGATGAGCGTTCGCCGGTCCGCCGCCTTTGCGGGAGCCAGCCCCGTCTTTTCAAGTTCCGCAAGGATATACTTGTCGATTGGGCCGCTTGCCCATCCGGAGGTCTTTACCGTCGGGGCAGCGCCCGCTCTGATGGGCTGGAACGACCAAAAGGACCGCTGAGCAGCGGTTGTGACATGCTTCGGCCCACTTGCCGCTCCGGCCTTCGCAGCGGGCCATGGCGCGCCCATCTCGATCCACTTCGTGAGGTTTGCAATCTCGGCAGGGCTAAGCTTGCCGCTTGGCGGCATTTTAATGGTCGAGTCGAACCGCACGGCTCGCAGCAGCGTGCTCTTTGCCGCGTCTCCGGGCGTCAGCACAACCCCGGTGTCGCGCCCCTTGAGCGCTGCCTCGCGCGAGTCCAGCCGCAACCCGGCCATCTGTTTCTCGGCCCCGTGGCACATGAGGCACTTCTCGAAGAGAAGCGGGCGTATTTTCGCCTCAAAGAATGCATCGCGCTCGGCCGAAGTCTGCACACCGGGGCGGGCGTTCGCGACTCCCAGCAGGGTTCCGGAAAGCACAACTCCGGCAAGCAAGAGGCACGAGGAGATTCTCATCATAAGTGGGTGTTCCTGGGTGGGTATTGCGCTGAGACTATGCAATCGGTTTCGCGTTCTAGGGCGGCAACTCCTGCGCGCGAGAGGGGTTCATTCGTTCTGATGACAACGCGGGTGGTGGAGCATATCAGGAGCTGGAGGCGACGTGATGGCTAGATTGACCCGACTGACAGCCGCCGGGTGCCTCTCTAGAAGGCTTGAGGGAGAATCTGAAGACTACCGAGGCCGAATGGCAATGGATCCACCGTCATGTACCCGGAGACAGATTTCAAATCCCTCAAGCACCAACATTCCGAGAAGGTGCTCGCCGTCTACGGCTAGCACCTCAACGTCAAGCAGCGCTCACTGCCAAAGCACCTTTGCCGAATGTGCGCTGAAAGTCCTCCGCGTACCGTCTGCGAGCGTGGCGTAGAATGGCGCAGAATAGGGCAATCCAAGCGAAACTACTGTGGTCACTGGCAGTGTTAGTGCCCCGGCGAATCCGGTATCAACGATGTATTCAACCTCATTGTGACCCAGTGGTCCTTCACCGCGAAGCATCAGAGTAGCAGCCAGACCACGCGAGCTCCTTGCAATCAACGCTTCGTACGGTGAAGTCGGCCACCCAGGCTATAGACCGCGTCATAGCCGACCCAAAACGCAAACAACTCAGCGTCCGGCCTCCGGCTTGCCGCCGAACACGGGCATTCGCCAGATGGTTCGGGCGCCAGGGTCTGCGATGTAGAGCATGCCGTCCGTCACTGCAACGGAAACGTCAAGGGCGTTCTCACGCGAAGGCGCGAAGGCGCGAAGGCGCGAAGAAGGGCAAGGACAAGGACACTTTACCGCAGAGAACGGGGAGAACGCAGAGGAAAGGCAACGGCGCCGTGCTCCCCTCTCCACGGCCTTTTTGTGGAGAGGGGTCGGGGGTGAGGCGCCCTTGAACTCCGCTTACACTGCCGCCCGAATGGCAGCCTCGCCGATCTCGCGGAATGCGCGGATGCGGTCCTCGTCCTTAGAATAGGCCGGGTTTAGGTGCCCTGCTGAATCCACATATCCCGCCTCGCCTTTCGCGCAAAGGACCTGGTGGCCCGCAACCACGCACGCGCCCTCCCAGAATATCTCCTCAACCTCAGGCGGAATCGGCTCGCCGTTCAGGCAGGTTGGTGCGATGGGCAGCAGATCGAGCGTGTTGTGCTCCGTTCCCGAGGTCACCACAATCCCGGCCCTTCGCATCGCTGTTACATAACGGGTGAGCACCTCTGGAGAATTGCGAATGGGGATGAACTCCGCGCAATAGATGCCGCGAATGACGATGCGCGAGATGAGCAGCTTAACGGGCTCCTCGAACGCGCAGACCGGGCTCGCGCCATCTGCCAGAGTTGGATAGCAGGGAATCCCGCCAAGGGCGAGAATGAGGCTGTAGGCGTGGTCAAAGTCGACGAAGGTCTCAGGAACATACGCAGGCTTCCCGGCCTTCATCAGGTGAGAGCGAATCTCATTCTGAATTCCAATTGCGTCGTCCGGGGCAGATTTCGAAGGTGCTCCAAACAGGCGTGCCAGCGCATCGGCACGCCGCTCCTCTGGGATGAGGCTAAAGAGGGACTCCTGAAACGCCTGGGCGACGTGCCTCTCTTGGAGATACACGGCATCCAGGTCGCAGCCGTGCCGCCGGACAATTCCCTCTTTGACCGCCAACTCGTCCAGTCCGGTTTCTAGCCCTGCCTCAGAGAAAACCTCCGCCATCCGCTTCGTAACCGCGCGCATACGCAGCGAGTCCTTCTCACGAATCACGTTCATGAGCCCGCTTGCCTTGGCTAACATCGGCGCGAACTCAGTAATCCCCTTGCCGCAGAGATAGAGCTTGCCGGGGTTGCCGGGGTCATTCAGCTTGACGCCCTTCTTCTGAAGGTCGTCCAGCAGCGCAATGATTTCTAAGCCGAAGAGGGGATAGATGCCATTCTGGCCTGCTTGATGGGCAAACTCCGCGTAGACGTCGAAGTCGTAGTAGTTGCTGGCCCCCAGAACTCGCACGCCCTGCTCTGCAGCCAGCCCAACCGCCTGGGACACGCTCTCGAACGCGGAGAAGTTCGGCGGGAGGTGAATGTGGGCGTTCGCCGGGAGCCGGGACGGCGTTGAGACCAGCTTTGGCTGGAGAGTCATGAATGCATTGTAAACCGCGTCTTGCGCGGTCCTTTCAGGTGCGGATAGCCGGTGGGGTACTCGCCTGATCGGGAGTGCCTAAGCCGTTCGGCTTTGAAGCAATCATAGCACAAGGACGATGCCTTGACCACTCTCGCGGCAGGTATACTGAACCTCCTTATCCCAGCCGAAATGGAGCCGCACACGCCATGTCACTCTCTCCCTTCAACCGCATTGAGCAGGCCCCAGCCGACCCGATTCTGGGCCTCACCGAGGCCTTCCTCGCGGACCCGAACCCGAACAAAGTGAATCTCGGGGTAGGCGTCTATCAGGACGCGAGCGGCAAGGTCCCGGTCTTGAAGGCCGTCCGCGAGGCAGAGAAGCGCTGGTTTGAGCGAGAGGACTCGAAGAGCTACCTTCCCATCGACGGCGCACCAGCCTACAACAAAGCGGTGCAGACTCTGCTCTTTGGAGCCGGAAGCGAGGTCATCTCGACGGGCCGCGCGGTAACGGTGCAGGCGCTGGGAGGGACCGGCGCGCTGCGAGTGGGCGCCGACCTGCTGCGCCGGTTCTTCCCTGATTCCGGCGTCTACCTAAGCACGCCGAGCTGGGAGAACCATCGAGCGCTGTTCGAGGCGGCTGGCTTCCCGGTGAGCCAATATCCCTACTACAATCCAGATACTCATGCGGTTGAATTTGGTCAGATGCTCGACGCCCTCCGAGCCGTGCCGGAGGGCAGCATCGTGGTGCTGCATGCCTGCTGCCACAATCCAACGGGAGTGGACCTAACCGACGACCAGTGGACCCAGGTAGCCGAGGCATGCACGGCGGCACGAGCCATCCCGTTTCTGGACTTTGCATACCAAGGGTTCGGCGCTGGGCTGGAGCAGGATGCTTTCGCGGTTCGTGCATTCGCGGCTGCGGGAAGGCCTTATGTGGTTGCGAGCTCGTTCTCGAAGTCACTCTCGCTCTATCGCGAGCGAGTGGGCGCGTTCACCCTGGTAGCCGAAGATGCGTCCGAGGCGAAGCGGGTGCTCTCGCAGCTTAAGCGAACTATTCGCACCAACTATTCGAGCCCATCTTCACATGGCGCCCAAGCTGCCGCGATGGTGCTGACCGAGCCGGACCTTCGGCCCATTTGGGAGCAAGAGCTGACGGAGATGCGCGAGCGAATCGTAGCCATGCGCGCGAGGTTTGTGCAGGAGCTGAGGGACCTTCAGGTGAGTCGCGACTTTGGGTTCATTGCCCAGCAGCGAGGCATGTTCTCGTTTAGCGGCATTGACCTCGAGGCAGTTCGTCGTCTGCGCAGCGAGTTCGGCATCTATGCGGTGGACAGCGGGCGCATCTGCGTGGCAGCCCTGAATGAGCGGAATCTGCCGGCGGTCTGCAGGGCCATAGCAGCGGTGGTGGGGTAACCGCCTCATAGGTCCCATAGGTCCCATAGGTCCTATTCGTCCTATCTCCTGACAACCGCTTCTACCTCTTGTTCTTCTTGACGACTCTCTTCGGATTGCCGCCTCGCGAAGCGAGCTTTCGGTAATCCGCATGCGCGGTTGTCAGAAATCGGCGCACGGTGTCTGGCTGCCAGCCCCAGATGCTGGACTTTCCCACCCCACGAAGTGGACCGGTGACGGTCTCGGCAGTTCGGCCGTCTCCGATGTAGATGGCGGCATGGCCGGGGTTATTGAATAGCAGCACATCTCCAAACCGAAGGTCCGACTTCACGAAAGTGCCGGTGGACGTTTTGCGGAGGTTCATGGAGCCGTGCGGCAGGCCGACTCCCACCGCAGCAAACGCCTGCATCACAAACCCTGAGCAGTCGGTGCCGGTCTTTGCCGCGCCGCCCCACTTGTACGGAACGCCCTGCCACTCCTCCGCAGTAGTGGCGAGCTTCTGCTCGATCGGTGAGGCCGGACGGTCGGTCTCGGCGCCAAGGGCGACATGAACGAAGCCGACGTATCCATCCTTCACGCTTGGCGTGGTGGGATCCAGGTATCGCACATCCTTGCCCGTAGCCACCCAGGCGGTCGGCCCGCCAGAGCCAATCGCCTTGGCAGTAGAAGCTCGGTCGTTCCACGGAAGCCAGGCATGGTTTGCCCCGTCCGCGAAGTCAACGCGATAGATGCGGCCTCTGGAGGTCCACCAGAGACTCGCCTCGGAGCAGGACAGCGAGTCTGGATGATCGAGAGTCTGGTCTAAATGCCCTTGTCCACCGAGCACGACCTTTCGGCGTTCAATGCCACCGTCTGCTAGCTTGAGCAGGGAGGCCGATCCGGATTCGCTGCACCAGGCAAATCCCGGAAGCAGCTTGTGCGGGGCGCGAAGCCCAGGAGCGCGGTACTCGCCCACCAGCTTCCATGCCGTGTGAGCGGAGGACCAAAACTTTAGCGATGCATCGGTGCCCGATACATACCTCGCAAGCATGGCCTTCTCGCCATCTGAGCCGAAGTAGTAGGCAGAGCCGGCGGGTTCGGCAGCAATCTCGGCCGACGGCAGCAGAGACATGAGCGGCTCGGCGCTGCCCGTTTTCGGATCGACAAGCAGGGCGTGGGAGCGGTCCGTCCAGACAATCCTGCCATTCCAGCCGTTCAGCGTTACTGGACCGTCCGGTGCGCCATGCTGCGAGAGGTCTAGGCGCAGCAGAGTGGAATCGGATTCTCGGAAGCCGAACATCACTGTGCCGGCCGCTTGTGGAGCGGCCTGCCCCTCTGCCTCCTGAGGCATAGGGGAGGTTCGTGACGCGACCCACCACATGCGGTCTCCAATTCTCGCGAGACCCTGTACCGCTCCCATCCCGGGTTCCACAGTGGTTCGCCGACCTGCCTTCTTGATGGGATCATAGACTGTGATGCTGCCGTCGGCATGGCCCATTGCCACCGCTCCCGCAGCAACCAGCAGCGAAGTTGCCGCCTGCTCCAGAGGGCGCTCAACACGCGCAGCCGGAGCATTGGAAATGCTTGGGATGACCAAATCGGGTTTGAGGGCTGGGACCACAGGCTGCGCAGGAGGAGCAGCTGCCGGCGCAGCCTTCACCACGGGCCGCGGCGGAGCAGCAGGCGGCAAGGCCACGGGCGCGTTTACTGTGCGGACTTCCAGGCGATCCATCTGCGTCTCAATAGGCGTCTTGCGGTCTCGGGAGTCAATTACCACCAGGATGACCACGTGCTTGCCGTCCGGCAGCGCGGCAGTATTCCACTGATAGGCAAACGGTGTCGCGGTGATTCGAACCCCGGGCGCATCGTCCACTTTGAGCCAGAGCTGGGTCCAAACCGGACGAATGAATGGGTCCTGCGACACTCGCAGTGTGATTGTGCCGGCTACCGTTGCACCAATCGGCAGCTTTGTTGCAAACTCAAGCTTTCGTGCCTGAGCGCCGGAGCGCAAGGCGGCAAAGAGAGTTAATAGGCATACACAAAGGGTTCGAATACGCATGATCGTTCCTAGTTGGAATACTGAGTTCAGGACTCGTTCACGGTTCTTCCACAATTGCCTGCGGTCTGCGCCAAAACTGGCTGAGCATGTCGAGCACTCAGGTATTAATACCGGCTTTTCACCTAGAATCGAACAAACGTATACGCCGCAACAACCACCATGCTCAAGACCAGCGCGAAGAAGTAGCCGAAGCCTAGCAGGCAGAACTTTGCTAGGGTCTTTAGCCGCCCCTGGCCATACATCTTGCGCATCGCTTTGTAGAGGTACGCAATGGTCCATAGAATACCTCCGAACACCGACAGCCCGCCTAACGTCTCAATCACGCCCATGCGAATAGGAAGTTTCTCCAGCGCGGCTGTCGCCGTATGAAGCAATATCTGCACAAGGTAGACGAACGAATGTGTGTGCAGGGCGAAGATGAGATGCTCGGCATAGAGGCGGCCCGACCGAATGTAGATGAGCTTGAGCAGAAACGCGAAGACCGGCAAGAGCACGAACATGACGGCCGGCACATTTTCTAGAAACGCGTGCAGGAAGGCCTCCGGGTCGCGACTGAGCTTTATGACTTGCCGCTTGAGGAAGCTCGTCGCCAGGTCGTCCCGCTTGGCGCGAGAAAGAGCATTCTGATCGCGGATGTACTCCTCCTGTGTCTTGGGGAGCTCGGAAATTGAGACACCGAAGGCACGTCCCTTTGTTGTCCTCCTCGACGTTCCGTTTGCGGGAGAAGTCGTGGAGGTGACCACCGGCTGCTCCACATCCAGCGAGCCTCGTGCAAACAACAAGAAGAAGAGAACGTTCAGCACCAAGAACATCTTGAGCGGCGCCAAGTAGCTCGAACGCTTGCCCGCATTGTATGCAATCGTGAGTTGGCCGGGCCGCTGTATGAGCTGGCGCAGCGTGCGAAACAGCTTGCTGTCGTATCCCCAAACTTCAGAAACGAAGTCGCCGATGAGGAGGCGCACCGAGACCGTGCGGTTCTCGGCCTCCTGCCCGCAGCTCGAGCAGTAGCTGCCATGCACGGACTCGCCGCAGTTAAGGCACTTATCGAGTCTTGGAAGCTGCTTGGGCATAGTTGACGGTGGACCTAAGCGGTGGTGACAGCGGGCGGGGCAAGCCCCGCAGCCCTACAGCCCTCCGAGCCGTCCCAGCGGCCAGAAGATTCCAATGGCGCGACCCACCAGCCTATTGCCGTCAACCGGTCCCCAACGGTGGCTGTCGTTGCTGTGGTTGCGATTGTCTCCCATCACATAGTAGCAGCCCTTCGGCACCACCGTGGGTGGAAGCCAGTAGGTAGGGTCTTCCGCGATAAAGGGTTCCGTAAGGCGTTTGCCGTTCACATACGTGTGCCCATCGTAGACCTGCACGGTCTCTCCAGGAAGGGCGATAATGCGCTTGATGAACTCTTGGTCCTCTCCTTCAGCAGAGGGTTCCGCTGCCGCTTTGGGAGCATGAAACACAACCACCTCATACCTCGCCGGCTTGCCCAAGCGGTACGCCAGCTTGTTCACCAAGATACGGTCGTTGGTGGCGAGCGTGGGCAGCATGCTCTCTGACGGGATATAGAAGGTTTGGCACACAAAGGGCCGGATTACCAAGAAGACCAGCGTGACGGCGGCAATCAGCGACTCGAGCACCTCGCCAAGCGTTCGCAGGCGCGCATTGGGCTGTTCGCCTCGCCGCTCAGCAAGAGACACTCCGACGCGAAGGCACGTGAGACCCACAAGGAGTGCAACGGTTCCAAACATGTTTATTAGGGTTTCCCGCTTGCCATCGCTGCTGCAACATAGTCTCGCCGCACCGCGAACTCCTCGTCCGAAACAGCAGGCACGGCGCCGGATGTCGGAAGCTCCATGTCGAGCTCCACCCAGGACTTGCACCCTTCGTAGCGCGGAAGCATCGGCACGGTGAACCCAGGATTCACGTTCCATACCCGCAGGACAATGGCATACAGCGGGTCATAGGGGTTGAAATCGAACCTCTGCTTCACATAGGCGCGGTTCCAGGGATATTCGCGTCGCATTGACCAGACGAGCTCATCATCATCAACCACATGGACCGCGGCGACCTCGGCATACGCGCGAATGTGAACCACGCCCGGCGCAGGATTCGGCGATGGCAAGAGGCTTTGGTGCGCCTCCTGGAGCAGGTTTGCGCTTTGGTGCTCGAAGGTAGGCATTAGCCAGAAGGACGAATGTGCGACCTCGAACGTGCCTCCTTCTTCGCGAATGCCTCCCTTGCGCAGCAGCAGAGTCTGCCGCCCCTCGGCCAACAGGCCGCAGACGGCAGCCCACTCCTTGAACGCGATGCGGCAGGAGGTCTCCAATTGCACGCTACGCTTTCGGCGCAATGCGGTGGTGAGGGGTCGCCTTCTGAAACGCCATCGCGATCTTCAGAATCGCAGCCTCTTGATACGGCGCGCCTATTATCTCAAGACCTAGCGGCAGGCCGTCCGCATCCATCCCCATCGGAACCGAGATGCTCGGCCATCCCAACAGGTTGCCTGGTCCTCCGTTGCCGCCCATGTTCGCGAATCCCTCGTTGAGGCTCATCTTCCAGGGTGGCGCGCCCTTTAGAAGCGTTGGGGCGACCAGCGCGTCGAACTTGTCGAAGACCTTCACAGCTGCTGGTCCTGCCAACTTTCGAATACGCAGCGCCCGGAGGTAGTCTGAGCCCGGAATGGCGAGAGCCGCGATGAGGCCGGCCTTCTGGGAGTTGTCCGCGAGCAGGTCCAGCTTTGCGCTTCGCACGAGTCCCTCAAACGACGCTGCTCCCTCCACGTTGACGATTGTCCCCGCGGCTGCGTCGTAGGGGAAGTTTGGGAGAATCACCTTGTCGCTTGTGCATCCCAAGCCTTGCAGTACCGAGATTGCACTCTTGAAGTGCTTCTGGGCCTCCGGGGCCTTGTTCTTGGCATATTCAGTGGGCAGCAGCCCCAGCCGAGCGCGCAGCGGCGTTCGATCCGGAAGGGAGGGGCCGAACTTCTCGGTTGAAGAGGAGGGGTCTCGCGGATCGTGCCCCGCGATGACGCGCAGAATGGCGAGGCAGTCCTCGGCGGTTCGAGCCATGGGACCAATCTTGTCCATGGTCCAGCAGAGCGCCATGGCGCCGGTTCTAGGAACTCGGCCATAGGTGGGCCGCAGCCCCGAGACATTGCAGAATGCGGCCGGCACGGTGATGCTGCCCCAGGTTTCCGTGCCGATGGCGAATCCCACCATGCCTCCGCCCACGGCCGCGCCTGATCCGCTTGATGAGCCGCCCGCCCAACGTGTGTCGTCGTACGGGTTCTTGCAGGGTCCGGTGATGGAGGCGGCTGCGAACTCGTAGCCAACTCCGCCCGCGAGCTCGACCATCGCGAGCTTGGCCACCAGCACGGCGCCCGCCTCGCGCAGCCGCGTGACAACCGTAGCATCGTAGTTGAACACCTGGTTTGCATGGGCGGGCGAGCCCCATCGCGTGGGAATGCCTCTGGTTGCAAGCAAGTCTTTCGCGCCGTAGGGCACGCCGTGCAGCGGACTCCGGATCTTGCCTGCCTTTACCTCGCGGTCGGCCTGTGCCGCCTGCTTCAGAGCGATTTCGGGGGTCAGTTCGGCCAAAGCGTTCAGCGCTCGTCCGCGTGTATCAAGTTCTCTCAAGTAGAGCCTTGTGATCTCAACCGACGAGACGGAGCGCTTGGCTATGAGCTTGCCGAGCTCCAGGGCCGACAGCCAAAGGAGCGCCCGATCACTCACTTTGCGCCTCCTTTCCGAGCAGGAACAAAAATCATCTCCGGTTCGGCGCCGTCCGGCACCTTGAACTTGCGCAGCGCGGCAGAATTCGAGGCGTTATCCTTTACCGCCTGACCCATGCGTTTGCGGACGTCGGAGGGCAGGGGCTTGCCCCGCGTCTTCTCCACCTCGGCAATGATGGACTCTGCCGGGTCCACTTGAGATTGTGCGGACGCTTCGAGTTCAGTTGCGACCATTGCTGCGGCAAGCGTACTTGCAGCAAGGCGGGCCAGCCCTCGGCGAGACATGTGTGTTGAGTTGTTCGGCGGCATTGTGTCTCCGATATTGGCGGCAGTTAACCCACAGCCGCGATCTCTTTGTCCGTCTCGAATTCACCGGCGGCGTAGCGTTCGGCCATTGCCTTGTCGTGCGCCCCGATGGGCGTGATGGAAATCTGTAGACCCAGCGATTGAAGAACAGCCAGGACAGTAGAGAGCTTTGGATCCCCAGTGCGAGACACTGCCTTGAAGAGATTCTCGCGGTTTAGCCCTGTCTGCAAGGCGAGATTCGCCATTCCTCCGTTCGCACGCACCACATCGCGGAGCGCGCTCAGGAAGCCGTCCTGCCCGTCCTCTTCAGCGGACCATGCGAGGTAACCGGCGGCATATTGTGGTTCGCGCAGTTCATAGTCGAAAGTCTCGTTGAAATCTTTCAGGCGCATTCTGATTATCCCGCACGCTGACGTGTGAAGCTGAGTTGCTTTGACTCATTGTACACCCGACGCCCATT
>VFKD01000034.1 GCA_009885735.1 bacterium | reverse complement strand
CCTTGTCGAAAACTGCGGACTCAAAGGATGTATTTCAACTCTCGCGCCGCGAGGTCCTTGCCAGCGGCGCAGGCGCAATGGGCGCCCTCATGAGCATGGGCGGATTCACTTCAGTGCTTCCAGATGAGAAGGCGATAGCGGAACTCCTCGGAACGACGCTGCGCTCGGCAGGCGGCGCCGAAGAGGAAGTCCGCGCCTTCTGCAAGGCTCGCATTCCCACCCTAAGTGTCCCAAGCAGCGCCGAAGAGTGGACGAACCAGGCGGACAAGATGCGCCGCAGAGTCCTGGATGAGGTGGTGTTCCGGGGAGCGACGGCCAAAGCCTGGAGGCGCGCTCCGCAGCACGTCGAGTGGCAAGAGACACTGGACATCTGCCCAGAGTACAGCATTCGCAAGTGCCGCTATGAGGCTGTCCCTGGGCTCTGGATTCCCGCTCTGCTCTACCAACCCAGCAAGCTCGAAGCCAAGGCGGCGGCCATGCTGGCGGTGAACGGGCACGACAGCGCAGGCAAGGCGGCCACATACAAGCAGGTGCGCTGCATCAACCTCGCGCGCCGAGGGATGCTGGTGCTGAACGTGGAGTGGCTCAACATGGGCCAGCTTGCGGGCATGAACCACTACAGCATGAACCAGCTCGACCTCTGCGGAGTGCCCGGACTCGCCGTCTTCTTCCTGGCCATGCAGCGCGGCCTGGACCTCCTTGCCGCGCATCCGAATGCCGACCCAAAGCGTCTCGCCATGTCCGGCCTGTCCGGAGGTGGGTGGCAGACCATCTTTCTCAGCTCGCTGGACACGCGAGTTGCTCTGTCGAACCCGGTAGCGGGCTACTCGAGCTTCGCCACCCGAGCCTATGTGCCGCCGGACCTCGGCGACAGCGAGCAGACCCCCACCGACCTCGCCACCGTGGCGGACTACGTTCACCTCACCGCGATGCGGGCGCCCAGGCCCACCTTGCTGACCTTCAACGACAAGGACGACTGCTGCTTCAGGCCGGACACAGCGCTGCCTCCCCTTCTCGCTGGAGCGGAGCCGATCTTCAAGCTGCTGGGCAAGCCGGAGAACCTCACTCACCATATCAACTCGGACCCCGGAACCCACAACTACGAGCGCGACAATCGCGAAGCGCTCTACCGCGTAATCGGCCGGCACTTCTTCCCAGATAACACCAATTTCGATGCGACGGAGATTCCTTGCGACCCTGAGATTCACACCAGTGACAAATTGGCCGTCGCGCTGCCTGGCTACCAAGCCAGCTTTAATTCGCTCGCGCGCGCAGAGGCAGCGCGCGTGCGCCTTCGCCGGAAGGCTCCTCCCGAGCCTGGCGCTGCCGTAAAGCCGTGGCAGGCAGGCATGCGGCGGGAGTTGACAAAGGTACTGCGCTCAAAACCGCTGTCGGTCGGCGGAGCGAAGGCGGCGGAGCTGTTCAGCCGGGGCGCGGACGGCGCAACACAGTTGCTACGACTAGGGGCCGAATGGACGGTCGAGGCTACAGGATTCGGATCGGCATTCGGCGGCAAGACGACTGTCATCCTTCACGATGGGGGCCGCGCACAGTGTGGACCGCTTGTCCGCGAAGCCCTTGCTTCAGGCATCCGCGCGGTGGCGATTGACCCGTTCTTCTTCGGAACGGGCCGCGCAACGCGGAACATCTCGTACCTGTATGCACTGCTTGCCCAGGCGGTGGGTGCTCGACCTATCGGAATTCAGGCAGATCAAATCTCTGCGATTTGCAGCTGGCTTGCCGCGGAATCCACCGGCAAGCAAGTAAAGATCATCGCTCAGGGTCCGCGTTCAAGTCTTGCCGCGCTCGTAGCCACAGCGCTTGCACCACAATTTGTGGAGCATCTGGACCTTCGAGACGGCCTTACAACACTGGACGAGATTATCACCAAGAACTGGACGGTGGATCAGATGCCCGAGATGTTCTGTTTCGGGCTTCTGGAGAAGTTCGACATTCCCCACCTCAACTTGATGGCCGGGGTCAAGCCATTCAGCTTCTGGGATGGAGTACGTTCGATGGGCCAAGAAGTCTCCAGCTAGCGTCCTGGGGCGATGCCCCAGGCTATTGTTGTGATGCCCCTTCGGGGCGGCAAGACGCGCAGACGGCGCAAAATAATCTCAGCCCTGGTACCCGCCTTGGGAAACAATCCTGGCACATATTGGCCGGCAGACACAGCCGGCTGACAGAGGGTGCAGACTAGAAACGTAAGCGCACGGGCGGCGGTGCGCCCTAGGGCGATGCCCCAGGCTGTTGTTGTGATGCCCCTTCGGGGCGGTACGGCGCTCCCAAAGGCGCTTGCGACCCGACTGCAATTGAGCCCCGAATGGCAACGCAGGGGGCTCATCACGAGCGACACGGAGCATTCTGTGGACCGAACTGCGAGGGAATGTTGAGATGCCACAGTCCTTGGCAAGACTAACCGTCCATCTTGTGTTTAGCACGAAGTGTCGCGAGCCCCTTATAACCGATGTGGTCCGGCCCGACTTGCACGCATATATGGCCGGGATACTGCGGAATGTTGCATGCCCAGCAGTAGTCATCAACTCTGTTGAGGACCACGTCCACATTCTGTTTCGGCTGGCGCGCACCGTCGCACTCAGCACGGTAGTTGAACAGGTGAAGAAGTCCTCCTCGAAGTGGATCAAGACCCACGGCGAGCAATTCAGCTCTTTCGCATGGCAATCCGGATACGGAGCGTTCGCTGTATCGGAGTCCGACGTTCAAGTAGTCCAAAGGTACATTGAGCTTCAACGGGAGCACCATCAGGGCTCAACGTTTGAGGACGAGTACCTCGGATTCATGTACGATTACCAAGTCGATTTCGACCAGCGATTCATGTGGGAATGGTGCCCGATCGCATCCGACGGCAGTCGTTGCGTCGCGTGGGTAGTGTGCCGTATCGCGCCGAAGGCGCACAACAACCTTAGCCCAGGGCAACGCCCTGGGAAACAAGGTGTCCCAGGGCCGTCCGCCAATCCGCAATGAGTTATTTCTCCAAGTGCTGCCTCAGCCTCTCCAGCGCCTCTGCCCAATACGCACGCTTAGCCTCAACATCGTCCGTTCCCGCGAGCTTGGTGTGGTCGGCGGTACACTGGGTTTTCGCCTCGCCCTTGGCTATCAGATTGACCACCACGGTGGAACCTCCAGGCCAGGTGATGCGCAGGTTCTTGTTGAGGTTCGCCGTGCGAACGACAGCCCCAACTTCACGGAGCCAGGAGTCGAGTTCAGCCGGAGCATTCCAGGCAGAGAAGACGCGGTCAATCGACGCGGCGAAGGTACGGCTGACTGCAACCTTGTAGTCTCCCGCGCAGCTCATGTTCTTGACACGGAGGCCCTTGGCACGCTCGTAGCCCACCGTCACCATCTGCCGCCACCAGCTTCCCACGCCGTTGGCCTTCAATACGGCGACGATCTGCTGGTGAGTGGCAGCACTCAGACCCGCGGCGTCGAGCAGGCTTACCCACTCAGCCCAGGCCTTTCCGGTGGCGACCTTTACCTTCTCATCGCTCATCTTGAGCTCGCGGCCAAGGTCTTCGACCGCAATGGTCAGAGCGGTTGACGCGGGCTCGGGCTCAAGAGGCATCACCGCTGCTGATGCCGAGTCGATGTGAGACTTGAACTTCGGCCAGCTAGGATAGCCCTGCTCTCGGGCAACGACCAATTGGGCATCGGACAACAGGAAGGACTTGTTCGTCGATGGAGGCGAGACATAGGGTGCAACACGGGCCACTGAAGCGGCATCTGCGGCGTGAATAGCCTTGACGAGAGCCTTGGCCTGCTTGCGGAAGTATTCGAGGTTCGGCGCGGACGCGCGAATTTTGGACGACATGATCGAGCTCCTTTCGGTGGCGCCTGCGGTCCGCATTCTCAGGCTGGAAAGTGGGCTCGATGCCCGGTATGTGATTGGTACGGCTGAAAGAAGGTGGGAGAATCCCTGCCCGCGGACCGGATGCGCCCCTGTTGCGCAAGGGAATGATATCACGGTCTGGGACAGTTGTCAAGCGGTTTTTTTTCGCCCATTACGACGTGGAGGGCGGCTGCGCGAGCCGCGCAGCCGCCCTCATTCCTCAGTTCGAACTAGAAACCCGAGACGTTGAGTCTGCCGCCGGTCACGCACTTCCATGTCGTCATATTCGTAGAACCATTGTTGTTCAGTGACGCGGTCGCAACTGCGCTTCCTAGTATTGCAGCTTTGATGTCCGCCGCAGACGCAGTTGGGTGCGTCGATCTATACAGAGCAGCGGCGCCCGTCACATGCGGGCAGGCCATTGAGGTTCCGCTGTAGCTCGCGTAGGAGGAAGTTATCTTGTTGCCTCTCTTCTGCGGCACGCAAGATACTACACCAGATCCCGGAGCGCCAAGGTCCACCGAGGAGGCTCCATAGTTTGAGTAGCTCGCCAAGCCGCCTGTAAACGTTAGGGCTGCGACTGAGATGACGTTTGCGTTGTCGTACGCGGCAGGGTAGCTCGCTGAACTCACGCCGCTGTTGCCTGCCGCTGCGCAGAAGAGGATGTTCGCGTCGTTCGCCCGCTTGATGGCATCGTACAGCCCCTGGGAAAACCCGCCCCCACCCCAGGAGTTATTCGTAGCTACGATGTTGAGCCGGTGCCGAATCTTCAAATCGGTGATGTAGTCCACCGCCCTGATAGCATTTTCGGTTGTTCCACCGCTGCTGCCAAGGAACTTGCAGGAGATCATTTTGACGCTCCAGTTAACGCCTGCAACTCCAATTCCGTTCCCGCCGACGCCTCCGATGGTGCCTGCAACGTGAGTCGCGTGGTCGTCACCCACTCCGTCAAACACCGAGTTGTTGTTGCCCACAAAGTCCCAGCCGTTCGTGTCATCAACATAGCCGTTATGGTCATCGTCGACACCATTAACTGGGTCAAATTGGTCGTTGCTCCAGACGTTGGCTGCAAGGTCCTCGTGAGTGGTCATGATGCCCTCGTCGATGACGCCGACGTAGACTGTACTGGATCCCGTGTTGCCTGCTGCCCAAGCGTTCGCCGCATGGCTGCCGTATTGGTTGGCAGGCGTAGTGGTAGAGCCATACATTCCCCAGAGATTTCCATTCATGTAATGATTATCGTTAGACACCGCCTGATGCGTGTATATCCAATTCGGCTCGGCGAACTCAACTGCTGGGTTGTTCCTAAGAGCTGCGATCGCTTGCGGCACAGAGGCTGCGATCCGAACCACGGTAATGCCGGGTTCAAAGTTGTCTCGCATGGAACGAGTCCGGATGTGCTCGACGTTGACTCCTCCCACGGATCGCATAGCTGCGTGCCGCTGGTCGGAAGACGTGGCTGTCTTAAACTGGACGAGAACTTCGCCCTGAACGTAGGAAGGTCCCGCAGCCTCGCGGGCCATTGCGGGCTTCTCCCGATCCGGCGCGAGCATGAAGAACAGACCGGCAATCGCAGCCGGAGCCGACACGATGGCAAGAACTTGCTTCAGTTTCACAGTGATGTCTCCTCTATTTACAAAGAATATGCGCAAACGCCAAGTACAACGTAACTGCGACACGTAAGCCCTTCCGCGAAGATGATCACGGGAGAGCGCCGTCAGACGCCAGCGAAACGTGACTAGTCAATCGGACATCACATACTACAGCGATTCGCGCGGTTTTGCAAGAGGAAGATTTGCCGGGAACGGAAGGGACTTGAGGGACGAAAGAGACTCAAGTGACCTGAGGGACAGATAATAGTGATGGGACCTATAGGACCAATG
>VFKD01000158.1 GCA_009885735.1 bacterium | reverse complement strand
GCAAGCCAACGCGCCGAGCGCGGTTCACCTCCAAATCGCGCTCATCAAAGAGCGTCTCCTCGCCTCGCGAGAAGGTTCGTTTTACATCTATCGCAGGAAAGAGCCTGCGCGCGGCCAACTTGCCATCGAGAACCACTTGCAAGTCGCACATCGGCAAGATGTGCTCCAGAAGCCGAAGCTGTGGATGAAGTTCGAGCTCCTGCTCGGCATCGGAGTCCACGGGAATGCTCCACGCTCCGCTGATGATCGTCACCGACCCGCCAAGCCCGCTGCTGAGAAACCCGTCTGCGCCAAACCACCCCGCTGCGCCGAGCCACTCCACAATTCGTCGGCGCGAAAGAGCATGATCCGCCTCAAACTGGGCATCCGCATGATCATGGCCCAGCATTGCCGCCCACAGGGCGGTGATCGAATCTACCAGCACCACCACATGGCGGCCCAGCTCACTCTGCCGCATGGCGCACTCTCGCACGAGGTCTGCAACGAGCAGAATCTCGTGCGGCGCCGCGCCTAACTCTGAGGTAGGGCACGCCACGATGTCCGCTTCCGGAAACTTGCGACGCCAAGCGGTCACCTCCTCGCCACGAGCCTCTACCAGCAGAACGACGAGCTGAGCCTCGAAGCCTAGCGCACTAACGCCCGAAGCGACTGTCCTCAGCGTCGTGGTGACTCCGGATCCGTGCGGACCAGAAATTAAGCCGCACATGCCCAATCCAAGCGGAGCGAGAGTATCGAGGAGGCTCGCAGTCTCTGAACTCGATCCCTCTATGAAAGGCACGAGCCGTGTAGGCGCAGCGCGGTCGTGTGGAGAGCGTCCCCTGGCGCGGGGTCTCTCCCTTGCCTCTTCCAGCGCGAGCCCATTCACAAAATGGATCGTCCGAATTCGTCCCGCAGCCTCGTCCAGCGCCCAGTGGCGGCGGTGCGTTACACGGTTCTCGTCCGGCTCATCAAACTGCTCGTCGGAGAGCGCAAGGGCGACCTCATCCGCGGAGCAGGTCTCGAGCTCGGCGGTGAGAACATCACCGGATGCAAGCGCGAGGTCATCCGAAACCACAGGGTCGATGTCAATTCGCGAGGGCGCTCCGCCCGTCCGGTGCGGCAGGATGATGCATGGATCACCACCATCGGGGCGATAGACAATTCCATCGTCGAGAATGTTCAGCATAAGAGCCCTATGCTACCGAGCCGGCGGTGCAGGAGAAGATGGAGGGACGAGCCGCCCGACGCCGGCACGAATCTTGCCGTCCAGCTCCTTCGCCTTGGCAACCGCCTCTGCTAGGTTAATGCCCATCGGTGTGTCGGGCCGCTTGTGTCCAACCGATGTCAGCCACGCTTGTCCGAGCATTGATGAACGCGCGACCACGAGGTCGCGGACCTCGGCCTCAGCAGCGCCAAGATCGCCCCCACTGGCGTCCTTGAAGCCAAGCCCTCTCAGCACGGCCGCAGCCATCACCTCGTGTCCGGCAGCGTCCATATGCACTCCGTCCCCCGCGAACACTCTGTCCTTCTGCCTCGCGAGCTCCTTCAGGAGTGCATAGTGAACGTCGATCACTCGAACCCCCGGCAGTTTCAGCTTCACGAGCCACTCTGAATAGCGCTTGAGCGTCTCGTCGTAGCCCTTGAACGGCTGCATCCAACTGTACTTGGGAGCGCCCTCGAAGAGGGCGACCTTTGCCACGGGCCGCGCATCGAACGGCGGCGGCGTGAGCAGGATGACGCGGGCCTTCGCAAGGCTGCATCGCTTGATAAGCTCGTTAATGCCCTCCCGATAGCGCTTGAAACGCTCCTCGCTGAAGGGGTAGTAGATGCCATCGTTCATGCCGTAGCACGCCACCACCACGCTGGGCTTGGTGCGCTCCAGCACGCGATCCAGCCGCTCCACAACGCACGGGCGAGGGTACGGATGGTCCGGCTCCGAGAGGCCCGAAACGGTCTCGCTTGGCAGGCCGAGGTTCAGGATGTCGTACCGCTCCTCGGGCCGGCGAACCGCAAGGAACAGCTCGATGGCACGCACGTAGCCTCCCGCGAACGTGTTGCTGTCGCCCAGAAAGACAATTCGCTCGCCAGGTGAGATTAGGCGCTTGTCTTGCGCGCTCGCGGCGCCGAGGGTCAACATGCCAAGGACGGCGGCGATAAGAAATCTCATTCTCTACGCCACCAGTTCCTTGATCACATGTCCATGCACATCCGTTAAGCGCCGGTCGATGCCGTTATGCCGGAACGTCAGCTTTGTGTGGTCGATGCCCAGCAGGTGCAGCATGGTCGCATGGATATCGTAGCAGTAGGTCGGATTCTCCACCGCTTTGTATGACCATTCGTCGGTCTGCCCGTAGGTGGCGCCGCCCTTGATGCCACCTCCTGCGAGCCAGTTCGTGAAGCCGAACGGGTTGTGGTCGCGACCCTTGCCGCCCTGGCTGCACGGCATGCGTCCAAACTCCGTGGTCCATAGGACTATCGTGTCGTCCAGCAGGCCGCGCTGCTTCAGGTCTTGGATAAGGGCAGCAGCAGGCTTAGCTAGGCTGGTTCCCAGCACCTCGTGGTCGCGGGCCAGGTCCTCGTGGCTGTCCCAGTTTCTACGAGGGAAGCCGTTGTCGGCTCCATTCCATATCTGCACGAAGCGAACTCCGCGCTCGAGCATCCGTCGCGCCACGAGGCAGTTGCGGCCGAAATCGCGCGTCACCTCTTGGTCGAGGCCGTATAGGGTGCGCGTGGCCTCGGTCTCCTTTGCTAGGTCGAGTACCTCTGGAGCGCTAAGCTGCAGCCGCGCCGCAAGCTCGTAGCTCTTGATTCGCGCATCAAGCCTGCTGTCTCCTGATCTCGACGCAAGGTGTTTCCGGTTGAGCGCATTGAGGGTCCGGAGGCCGTCCGCATCACCGTCCTTGGTAATGAAGCTGCCGGAGGGAGGGTAGAGGTCCGCAATCGGGTTCGGGGCGCCTGGACGCACCATCGTCCCTTGAAGGCTGGCGGGTAGGAACCCGGCAGACCAGTTCTTCGGCCCGTTCGGCGGGTAGCCGCGGCCATCCGGAAGCACCACGAACGCGGGCAGGTTCTCGTTCATCGAACCCAAGCCGTAAGTTACCCATGCTCCCATGCTTGGAAACCCAGGCAGCACAAAGCCGGCCGACTGCATAAAGGTTGCAGGTCCGTGTACGTTCGACTTCGCTACAATTGAGTGGACCATTGCGATCTCGTCCGCAACCTGGCCGAGAGGCGCAGCCAGATCGCTTAGCCATCGGCCGGTCTTGCCGTACTGCTTCCAGGCCCAGGGCGACTGCATCACCTTGCCTGGGTCCGACTGGAATAGCTCGACCTTCTCGCCTGGGTCCCAGGTTTGGCCGTTCTGCTGGATAAGCCTCGGCTTGTAGTCGAAGAGATCGCACTGGCTCGCGCCGCCACTCATGAAAAGCTGGACCACGCGCTTCGCTTTAGGCTTTGGCGCTGCCCCTTGCGCGAGCGAGCCCTCCTGGCCCAGGAGCGCCGCCAGAGCCACGCCGCCGAGGCCGCCTCCATAGGTCCAGAGGAACTCTCTGCGCGACGGCAAGACAATTGGACGATGCGTGTCATTTTGCATTTCGCGTCTCCCTAGTCCACAAAGACGAACTCATTCAGGTTGAGAATGATGCGGCAGGCTGCGGCGAGCCCATCACGTTCCGCAAGCTTCACCAGTGCGGACGTCTCCGGCGCGGTGGGCGGACGGGCAAGAGCAAGCCGAAAGGCTGCTGCAATCTGCTTCGCACGCGAGTCGCCGAACCTCGAGACCCGCTCGGCAAACCGCTCTGCCTGACGAACCATAAACCGGTTGTTCAGCAGCGCCAGCGCTTGAAGCGCAGTGATAGTAGTATTTCGAACCGGCACGTTCTGCGAGGCATCCGCGCAGTCTAGCGTCTCCATGAAGGGGTCCGGCGCGGACCGCACGATAAACCGATAGATCGATCTGCGCAGTGTCTTTGGGTCGTCGGGGTCTTGCGTCTCGTACTTGTACCTCGGCGAATGGTCGTCCTCGAACCCGAACAGGTCATATCCCGGACCACCCATCTTGAGGTCTAGCAACCCCGTGACGGCGAGAACCGCATCGCGAATGGACTCCGCGTCCAGCCTTGTTCGGTTCATGCGCCAGAGAAACCGGTTTCCTGCATCCAGGCGAGCGCCGAGCGTGCCATCGTCGGACCGCTGCCGATAGGTCGCACTGGTCACCATCAGGCGGTGAAGGCTCTTGAGCGACTGTCCAGTGTCTCGAAACTCCACAGCGAGCCAATCCAACAGTTCCGGATGGGTGGGCAGCGCGCCCATTCTGCCAAAGTCGTTCGGAGTTTCCACGATGCCGCGCCCAAAGTGGTAGTGCCACACGCGGTTCACGATGCTGCGCCAGGTGAGCGAATTCCGCCTATCCGTGACCCAAGCTGCAAAGGAAGCTCGTCTCCCACCCTCGTTCAACGCAGGATCGATCTTCAACTCTCCGCCTAGCCCCGGAACGAGAGTGACCGCTCCCGGAGTTGCAGCTCCCAGCGGCTGCTCCACGCTGCCTCGGTTCAGCACCTCGACGAGCCTCGGAGTGCCGTTCGTGGGGGTGAAGCTGCCTTCGGCCGAGAACTCCGAGGTGCCCGCGAAGGTCTTGCTCTGCTTTGGCAGGGTCGCCAACTGCGTTTGCAGCGACTGCACGCTGGATCTGCCCTGCTGCAGAGCTCGCCACTCGTCGCGAGTTGCGCCCTCGTCCAGCTTGCGGTCTGCCGCAGCCACTACCTCCAGCACTGCTGCGGATGCCTTTGCCGCACTTGCGAGAGTGGGAGCATCGTACGTCGGCGCGATCGCGCGGCTCGTGAAACCGTCGGTGAGGTACTTCGACGACCAGCGACCGCTCTCTATTGTGTCCATAGCCAACACGGTCGCACCGGCGGCGGCATTGGATCCGTTGGAATAGATCTGCAACTCCGACAGCGCGAAGATGAAGTCGCTGGTGCGCTCGGCAAGCCTGCTCGCGGTGACTCGCACATATCGCGCATGCATCCCTGTCGCACTTATGGCCCAAGGGCGATCCCCTGGGCTTGGCAAGGGAATTCGAGCCTCCGTGGTTAGCGCCCTAGCATTGGCGAAAGTGGGCTCGTCCGAAAGCTCCACGCGAAACATCTCTGGGAACCCGAATCCTGGCCGGTCCGGAAAGTCCGTCGGACGAGCAGGCAAGAGCACGACGTAATCGACCGGCTTCACCGAACCGAGGTCGATTTGGACCCACTTAGCCGACTGCGGTGTTGACGAGACCTGGCTATGGTAGCCGTTCGATGGGCTGGCCTCGGCGCTGCCCGGGGGCAGCGTGGGCAGAGCCTCTGCAGCCGCTGCAGCAGACACTGCAACTGCCTTTCCTGCCGATGCTGTTGCAGAATGCCAGTCGCGCTCGAGTTCCAGTACCCGAGATTGGGCTAATCTCAGGCGTTGGGCCGTGTTGCGCCGCATCGCGGCGATGTCGGGATTGGCATCATAGAGGCGATCCGCCCGGTCCACGCCCGCAAACACCGCCGCAAGGCCATAGTAATCGGTCTGCTTGATGGGGTCGAACTTATGGTCGTGGCAACGCGCGCAATGAGCAGTGAGCCCGACGAACGTGCCCATCGCATTCACCACCATGTCGTCGCGATCCAGCACGCGCGTAATCTTCTTGTCCAGCGTGCCCTCGCGAAGCTCGACCTGGCCCACGAAATCCCACGGACCGGCGGAGATGAAACCGGTAGCGATGAGTGCAGCCGGATCATCTCGCCATAGTACGTCACCTGCAAGCTGCTCCTGCACGAATCGTGAGTAGGGCTTGTCGGCATTCAAGCTCTGAATGACATAGTCGCGGTATGGCCATGCGTTCGGGCGGCGTTTATCCTTGTCGTAGCCCTGGGTGTCGCCATAGTGAACCACGTCCAGCCAGTGCCGAGCCCACCTCTCGCCGTATCTCGGAGACGCCAGAAGTTGGTCCACCACACGCTCGTACGCGCGAGGCCGCGCGTCCTTCAGGAAGCCATCGACCTCTGCGGAAGAGGGCGGCAGGCCGGTGAGATCGAAACTGAGTCGACGAATCAGGGTCCGACGGTCCGCCTCGGGAGAGGGCTTTAGCTGCATCGACCTCAGCTTCGCATAGACGAATGCATCGACAGAATTGCGCGCCCACACCTGTCCCGACTTATCGAGCTTGGGAACCGCTGGTCGATTGAGTGCGGTGAACGACCAGTGAGGTTTGTAGACCGCGCCCTGAGAGATCCACGCACGAAGGAGGGCTTGCTCCTTGAGCGTTAGCGGCTTGCCCCCGCCCTCCGGAGGCATTCGTTCCGCGCCATTCGATGCAACTCGGATCAGCATCTCGCTCAGGTCCGGCTTGGACGTATTCACCAGCTTGCGGCCCGAAGACGCCGCCCTTGCCACACCTGCACGCATGTCGAGCCGTAGGTTCGCCTGCCGTTTCGATGCGTCTGGACCGTGGCATTTGAAGCAGCGCTCCATCAGGAGCGGGCGGACTGCGGAGTCGAAGTCGACGTTTGGGGACTTTGGGGTCCGGGACTGCGCCCCAGCGTAGCCACTGGCAACGGCACAGACGAGGAGGGCTGCAAGACTCTGGTGAGTGCGGAGCATGATGGGGCATTATATCACTGGCGAGGGCTGACGGCAACGGCCTGGGACTCGGACATGCGAAGGACAACTTGGGTTGAAGGGACTTCAGGGACTTCACGAAGGATTGAACCAGGACCCTGCAGGCAAACTTTGCGTTCCACGTTTCGTCACTTAAGTCGCTTGCGTCCCTTCGGTCGCTTGTGTCTCTTTGGTCCCTTCCCGGCCCTTACTTTCTACCCCGCCGGTGGTCTCTCCAAAAACCGAATGTCCGGCATCTTCTCCACCACATACTGCAGCGACCACTCATTCTCGAACAACACCGCGAGGCGACCCTGCAGGTCCTGCACCGGCCTGCTCGCGCTAAGCCAGCGAGTCTGCTTCAGAACTTCCGGGTCCGCCTCCACCCATCGCACCAGGTGGTGGTTGGTCAATTCCTGTCGCGTCTCCACCCCGTATTCACTCAGGAGGCGATACTGCACCACCTCAAGCTGCAGCAGTCCCACGATACCGAGGATCGGCTCCCGGCGAATAGCGTCCGTGCTGTAGAAAAGCTGAATCACGCCCTCCTCGCTGAGCTGCACGATACCCTTCTGAAACTGCTTGTACTTGTCCATGCGAAGGTTGTGCAGCACTGCGAAGTGCTCGGGCGGGAACCGCGGAATCTCGTGAAACGCGATCTCGGGACCGGTATAGACCGTATCTCCCAGCGCGAAAACACCTGGATTCGTGAGACCCACAATGTCGCCCGGATAGGCTTCCTCCACCACGGTTCGGTCCTGCGCGAAGAGCCTCTGCGGCCTGGTCAGGCGAACCAGCTTTCGCGTCCGCTGGTTCGTGACCGTCATGTCCTTATCGAACTTGCCCGAAACGACCCGCATGAAGGCGATGCGGTCTCGATGGTTCGGGTCCATGTTCGCCTGAATCTTGAACACAAACCCGCTGAAATCCGGCCTTTCAGGCCGAACCTCGCCCTGCTCCGAGCTGCGAGGCGCAGGGCTGGGCGCCATGCCGATGAAGGCATCCAGAAAGAGCTCCACGCCGAAGTTCGTCACCGCGCTGCCGAAGAATACCGGCGTGAGATCTCCCAGCAGAACACGGTCGATGTCGAGCGGCTCACCCGCGCCGTCCTGCAGCTCAACGTCGTGGCGAAGGCGGTCGGCTGCATTCGTGCCCAGGAGATTGTTCAGCATAGGATCGTCGAGCGCCCGAATCTGAAGCGGCGCCCGTTTCACGCCTCGCGCGGTGCGCTCGAAGAGGTGAACCCGGCTTGAGGGCCGATCATAGACTCCACGGAAGTCCGGGCCGTCGCCAATGGGCCAGTTGACCGCAGTCGAATGTATTCCGAGCACGTCCTCCAGCTCTGCCATTAGGTCGAGCGGATCAAGGCCGGCGCGGTCCATCTTGTTGATGAACGTGAAGATCGGAATCCCGCGCTGCCGACACACTGCGAAGAGCTTCTTGGTCTGCGGCTCTACCCCCCTCGCATTGTCGATTAGCATCACCGCAGAGTCCGCCGCGGCGAGAGTGCGATAGGTGTCTTCGCTAAAGTCCTGGTGGCCCGGAGTGTCGAGCAGGTTCAGCACATAACTGTCGTACTCGAACTGCAGCACGGTGGACGTGATGGAGATTCCACGCTGCTTCTCGAGCTCCATCCAGTCGCTGGTTGCAGCCCGCTGGTTCTTGCGAGCGCGAACTGAGCCGGCCATTTGGATTGCGCCGCCGTAGAGCAGCAGCTTCTCGGTGAGCGTGGTCTTGCCTGCGTCCGGATGCGATATGATGGCGAATGTGCGCCTGCGGGCTATCTCTAAGGGTAGGTCTGTCAATGGGCCACTCGATGGATGGATTTCTGAAGCGGTATCGAGTGTGGCACAAAAGGGGAGT
>VFKD01000220.1 GCA_009885735.1 bacterium | reverse complement strand
GGTCCGCCAGAGCGAGCCAGTCCTCCAAACAGAAGCAGGCAGACAACGGGAACCGCCACTGCTCCCAGCGCGGGAACACGGGACCGAAGATCGAGCGGCAGGAACACCAACGCGATAGCCCACGCAGCAATCGAGAGCGTGCCGAAGTTCGACGCAAACGGCGACTGCTTCACGCTCAGGCAGAACAGGCCGATCGCGGCCGTGTGAAAGATGATGGCCGCAAGAAGGAGCCCGCGAGCCCTTGGCGTGTAGCGCGGCTGATGCAGTGTAAGGTTCGCGCCATAGAGCACCGCCGCGCCCAGATAGGCCACTAGAGCGATGCCGTGCATCAATCCCGTGCTCATTCCGCCACCTCCGCCGCAGGCTTGGGAGCCTCCGCTTCGTCAAGCGCGAAGAGCTCCCTCGCAGCCTCCGCAAGCTCCCGCGCTCCGGGCTCGCCGGCGATCTGCGCCATGCGCAGGCGGTCCACGGGACACTTTGCCATGCGATTCGCGAGGGATTTCATGGCCGCTTCAATGCGCGTCCAGTCTAGGTCGCTTAGGTGCGGAAGCTGGTTTCGGAGCCTCGCGATCTCCGCGAGGCGCGCCTCTTCGTGCTTGTGCTTGATTGCCGCAAGGATCGGAGCGGACTCGCGAGTGCGCCGCCACTCGTCGAACCGCTGAACTTCTTCCTCGATAATCTCCTCTACTCGAGGCACTTCGCCTGCGCGGTCCTTCGCCATGTCCGCCACCACGTTCTCCAGGTCATCCACGTCATACAAGAACACGTCGTCGAGCTGCCCCACCTCGGGCTCTACGTCACGCGGAACAGCAATATCGATAACGATGAGCGGCCTGCCTCTTCGCTTCTTCATCACCGAGGCAATCATCTCCCTGTGGACCACTGGGGTTGGGCTCGCGGTGGAGCTGATAACAATGTCTGCACGTTCGAGAGCTTTGTCAAACTCATCATAGCGAATAGCGTGGCCCCCGAGACGCTCGGCAACAGCAATGGCCCTGTCGTGAGTCCTGTTTGCAACTATCACAAACTTTGCGCCGTCCGCCACCATGTGCTTCGCCGTCAGTTCGCTCATCTTGCCTGCTCCCAGCACCAGGATGCCGGCGCCAGAAAGCGAGCCGAACACCGACTTGGCCAGGTCCACCGCGGCATGCCCTACCGAAAACCCTCCGCTGCCGATGAGAGTCTCCGTGCGTGCGCGCTTGCCCGCGACGATCGCAGCCCTGAACAATCGGTCGAGCACCGGGCCAAGGCTGGAAGCGTGTGCCGACGCCTGAAACGAGGTTCGCACCTGCCGCAGAATCTGGGGCTCTCCCAGCACGAGCGAATCCAGCCCGCTTGCCACACCCATGAGATGCCTTGCCGCGCTCAAGCCGCGGAGCGAATAGAGGTGGCTTGCAAAGTCCTCCTGCGGTACGTGTCGATTCGCCGAGAGGAACTCGATGAGGATGTTTGGCGACGAATTCACGCTGCACAGCGCATACACCTCGGTGCGATTGCACGTCGAGATTATCGCAGCCTCCTCCACGCCGGAGATGCCGGTGAGCAGGCCGAGCGCGGGCTCGATTGCGTTCTCGCTGAAGCTGACGCGCTCGCGAACCTCCACGGGCGCCGTGCGATGGCTCAGGCCAACCGCTAGGATATCCAACTATTTGCCTTCTCGCGCGCTTCGAGCATTCGTCCCTCGCGCACCAGCGACAGAATCTCATCGTCGTCCGCGAGCTGCCGCAACCTCGCCTTGCGGGCTGGGTTCTGCGGCTCGCTGCCTAGTATCTGGTCGCGCACTTCGGAGATCATATCTAGATAGACGCCATACTCGGGTCCATAGCGCGCAGAGAGTTCTTGGGTAATGCGAGATGCGAGGCGCGGACTAGCGCGGGAGGTGGTTGCCGCGAGCACCAATCTTCCTCGCCGCACTGAACCGGGCGTGATGAAGTCGCCCCGGCCAGGGTCGGAGGCATCGCCCACCAGCACGCCGTGCGCGCGAGCATCGCTCACCACCTGGGCGTTCACGTCGGGATTATTCGTGGCGGCAACCGCCAGCCACTTGCCGCTCATGTGCTGGGTGCAATACGGCTCGCGATGAACCGTGACCAAGCCCTTGGTCTCGAAAGCGCTCACCTGCTCGCTTACCTCGGGCGCCACCGCCTCAACTTCAGCTCCCGCCTCAATGAGCCAGGCGATGCGGCGTGCGGCCACCTCACCTGCACCCACTACGAGGGCGGCGCGACCCGCGGGCAGAAGCATGATGGGCAGAACAAGAGGTGCGGACATCGTGAGGGTGTCTAGCTAGCCTTTTGCGTCTAGGGCATGCTGGGGCGGCTCGGACGAGAGGTGATACGAGAGGACCGCAAGCTCCTGTACAAAGCTGACATTACGCACCACCACATGCGGAGGAACGCGCAGGATGAGTGGCGCGAAGTTGAGGATAGAATCCACGCCCGCATCCACAAGACCTTCCGCCACGGATTGCGCGGCGACGCGTGGTACTGCCAGAATTCCCATACGCGCCCTTAGGACCGCATTCACCTCTTTGAGCCTCCCCAGGTCGAGAATCTCGAGGTCCCAGAGCTTGCGGCCAATCTTCGAGTAGTTGTTGTCGAAGACAGCGACCAGGTTGAACCGATGCTCCTTGAGGCCGGGGTAGCCCACCAGGGCGGAGCCGAGGTTTCCCGCGCCCACCAACAGCACGCGCTGCTCTTGGTCTAGCTTGAGGATATGAGCGATGCGACTCTGGAGCTCGGCGACGTTGTAGCCCACTCCGGGCTTGCCGAACTCGCCGAAGTAGCTGAGGTCCTTGCGAAACTGAGCCGCGTTGATGCCCGTCTGCTGCTCCACTTCGGCAGACGAGATGGTCTCTACTCGCTCTTGCTCGAGGTCGAGAAGGTAGCGGAGATAGTTTGCAAGGCGCTCCAAGGTCGGCATTGGAACCTTGCCGTTGGATGCATTCATGGTGCTTTAGTCCTCGGTATGGCGTGGCACTAACGCTCTTTGGGCTATTATACCCATCGCGGCTCAGGCAGAGTTTACCCGATTGTGAAGAAGTTCACAGAGTTGATGCATCCTTGGCATTCGGTCGTGGAACAGCTGCACGATCTATTCATGATACGTTGAATACATAGGAACGATGCTTTCTGCGTCCGCCGTTATTCTGCGGGCACAGCGTCCTGAGCGGTTCAATCCATTCGTCGTTCGCGCGGCGACGCCGAATCCGGTACCATGTAGCCATGAAGATCGTCATTCCCGGGGGAACGGGCCAGGTCGGAACGGTGGTCGCCCGCGCGATGCACGCGGACGGGCACGACGTGGTGGTGCTGAGCCGCAAGCCCGACAGCGCGCCGTGGCGCGTGGTTCATTGGGATGCCGTTACGCTTGGCGACTGGTGCATGGAGCTTGAAGGCGCCGACGCGGTGATTAACCTCGCGGGACGCACAGTCAACTGCCGCTACACTCCCGAGCATCGACGCGAAATAGTAGATTCTCGCGTCCTGTCAACCACGGTCGTAGGCAAGGCCATCGCAGCCGCCAAGAACCCGCCACGAGTCTGGCTCCAGGCGGCAACAGCCACGATCTATGCTCACCGATTCGACGCTCCAAACGACGAGGCCACTGGAATCATCGGCGGGGACGAGCCCAACGCGCCGGACACCTGGCGGTTCAGCATCGACGTGGCGAAGGCGTGGGAGAAGGCGCTGAACGAGGCGGACACTCCCAAGACTCGCAAGGTGGCCATGCGCTCCGCGATGACGATGAGCCCGGACCCTGGCGGCATTTTCGACACGCTGCTGACCCTAGTGCGCAAGGGCCTCGGCGGCCGAGCGGGCAGCGGGAAGCAGTACATCTCGTGGGTTCACGAGAACGACTTCGTTCGCGCGCTCTATTGGATCATCGAGCACGACGATTTGGCGGGTCCAGTGAACATCGCGGCTCCAAACCCTCTCCCGAACGCGGAGTTCATGCGTCTTCTGCGCAAGGCTGCGGGAGTGCCAATCGGCCTGCCCGCCGCCAACTGGATGCTGGAAATAGGCGCGCGGCTGATGAAGAGCGAAACGGAGCTCATCCTGAAGAGTCGCCGCGTAATTTCGGGCAGATTGACCGCGCAGGGCTTCAAGTTTCAATTCCCGAACTGGGCAGACGCCGCGCAGGAGCTCTGCCTCCGCGGGAGCGAAATGCGGGGCAATGCTCGGACGTAGGGTAGGGAGCGCTCTCCAGTGAGTGCAGGCTCACAAAGCTCCGGCTCTGGACGGACCTCCTCCACAGAGGAAGACTTCTCTGTACTCCTCTACGACGGCGCCTGCGCGTTCTGTGCGGCGGCGGTCCAATTCATCCTGAAGCACGAACGCCCCCACACCCTGCGGTTCTCCACCCGCCAGAGCGAGTTTGGTAAGGGAGTCTGCGAGCGCCACCCTGAGGTAGTCGGAACTGACTCGTTGATTTGGTTCGATAATTCTGATCCCAGCCGTAAGGAGCGCGTGTTGGTTCGGTCGGACGCAGTGCTGCGCGTGGCGGAGTACATGGGCGGCCCGTGGAGGGTGCTTGCGCTGGGGCGGATCGCGCCCAGGTTCCTTCGAGACACGGCGTACAAGTGGGTCGCCCTAAGGCGGCACAGGCTGCGAGCCAAGTCACCCCAAGGGGAATGTCCTGTCCCGCCGCCGAATGTGCGGGCGAGGATGCTGGATTGAACGGTGGTTCCCCGGAATGAATTCCGGGTCTAGGTGACCTTCGGCCCAGTGTCCCTCTTCAGGGACACGCGAATGAGTGGCGGATCGTGTTGTCTCGGGATTGTGCCCGCGAAGGCGGCCACTGGGCGGCACGCCACCCAGCGATGGATTTCAATCCGTCGGTTTCGGAGGCACGTTGCGGGCTGCGGAATTGGTGCTCCGACGCCTTGTTGCGGTTCGGGGATACGTTGCGGGCTGCGGGATTGGTGCGTCCACGTTTGTCCCCGGAATGAATTCCGGGTCTAGGTGACCTTCGGCCCAGTGTTCCTCTTCAGGGACACTACGTAGACGTTACGTTAGTTGTGCCCGCGAAGGCGGCCACTGGGCGGCACGCCACCCAGCGATGGATTTCAATCCGTCGATCCGAGACAACACGTGAGACAGGAGACAACATCATGCGGAGTGCTCTTGGAGCTTGTCTCGCTGCGCTCTTCCTCAGCGCAGCGCCCAGGACCAGCCCGTCCCTAGTGGCTGAACGCCCGCGGAAGAACGTAATCATCATTCTTGCCGACGATCTGGGCTACGGCGACCTCGGCTGCTATGGCCATCCCAAGTTCAAAACCCCCAATATCGACCGCCTAGCCGCGGAGGGCGCCCGACTGACGGCTTTCACCGCCCCAGTGCCCTATTGCGCTCCCTCGCGGGCTTCTCTGCTGACTGGGCGATACCCGTTCCGCTGCGGCATGACCCGCAACCCAGTGCCGAAAGAGGACCCTCTAGAGAAGACGCTCGACGGCGTTGGCCTGCCTCTCGACGAGCTGACTCTCGGCGACCTCTTTCGCAAGCGGGGCTACAAAACCGCCTGCTACGGCAAGTGGCACCTGGGGCATCAGCCGCAGTTTCGCCCCACCCGCCGCGGCTTCGACTCGTACTTCGGGATTCTCTACTCGAACGACATGCACCGAGTCGAGCTCATCGAAAACAACAAGGTCGTGGAGTATCCGGTGGTTCAGACCACGGTGACGAAGCGGCTAACCGCGAAGGCTGTCGACTTCATCCAAGCAAATCGGAACAGGCCGTTCCTGCTCTATCTGCCGCACATCGCGCCGCACAAGCCGTTGGCGCCAGGTGAGGAGTTCTATGCGAAGAGCAGCGCGGGTATCTATGGAGATGTGATCTCCGAGGTCGACTGGAGCGTGGGGCAGATCACCTCGAAGTTGAAGGAACTGGGTCTAGAGAAAGACACGTTGGTTGTGTTCACGAGCGACAACGGCCCGTGGTACGGCGGCAGCACCGGCGGCCTGCGGGGAATGAAGCTGCAGTCTTGGGAGGGAGGCATCCGCGTCCCGCTCATCGCAAGGCTGCCGGGGGTCATTGCCGCCGGCCACGTCAGTGGAGAACCAGCCGTGATGCCTGATATCTTCCCCACCGCGCTGGAAGTGGCCGGCATTCCGCCGCCAAAGGACCGGGTGATTGACGGAAAGAGCCTGATGCCGGTACTCACCTTGGGCGCGAAGTCGCCTCATGAGGCAGTATTCTCGTTTCGCGGAGAGAACCTGACGGGAGTTCGCGCGGGACGGTGGAAGCTCTATGTCGGTGCGCCCGGACCTACTGTCGAGCGCGACTGGAAGCCGAACGAGAAGTATACGGACCCTCGCGGACCAGATGGAGTCCGCATTCTCGCGCCATTCGAACAAGCGCATCCGAGTCAATTTCCCGGTGTGGCCACGGGAGATACCGTAATTACATTGCCTGCCCTATTCGACCTCGAATCCGATGCCGCTGAGCAGCGCAACATCGCGGCCAGCCACCCGGAAGTTGTGCGGCGACTGTCTGATATGGCCGAACGAATGCGAGGGGAGATGCGAATGCCAAGGACACCAAGCGGCGACGGCGGTCTCACGCTCGTGAGAGACGGCCACTGGCTAATCATCAAGGGGGCAAAGCTGCCTGGTGAGATAAGCATCAACTATCTGGAGGCCTATTGCCGGGCCGGTTCCACCGACGCAGACTGGGTGAAGCAAACCGTCATTCCACACTCGAATGCGCACGTCTTGATGAGCGCGGATTCCAAGGTGCTGAAGCTCAAGGACACGCTCGCGGACGGAGTAACGGTTGAACACACCATCAACGCCGGACAGGACGAAGTGGACTTTCGGCTCGTTGCGCACCACCCACGCTCGGTGCGCTCCGAGGCCCATTGGGCTCAGCCCTGCGTGCGCCTGAGCGCCTTCATGGGCTTCGACGAGAAAGCGCGCGCCAGGGTCGAGGCGCTGCAGTGGCAGGTTGCGGCGCGGGCGCTGGAGATCGGCATCGACGTGGTGCTGGATTTCGGTTTCTGGTCTCGTGCTGAGCGGGAGGAGTTCCGTTCGCGGGCGAAGGCGCTTGGCGCTGACGCGGAGGTTGTGTTTCTGGATGTTAGCCGCGAGGAGTTGGTGGCACGGCTCGCCGCGCGCTGCGCGAACCTGCCGGAGGGGACGTTTCCGGTAACCGAGGCGCAGGTTGATGATTATCTCGCTGTGTTCGAGCCGCCGGGGGAGGAAGAACGGACGGATTCTTGAACGCAGAGGACGGGGGAACGCAGAGGAGGGCAACGTCAAGGGCACCTCACCCCCGCCCCTCCCTCTTGAAGGCAGCATTGTCTGCATGGGTGATCACACACTGTCATGCTGAGCGAAGGTTCAGCCGTTTCGAACCGCAGTCGAAGCATCCAGCCGAATCCGCGTGGGTACAGCTGGACCCTTCGACTCCTCGACGATACGGCTGTCGAGGGCTCAGGGTGACAGCATGTTGCCACGGCCGCACACCGATATCTGCCTGACTTCGAGGCCTTAGTTTTCATGCCTGGTAGTGAACAATGTTCATGGTGTCTCCTCAAAAGGGCCGAGGAGAGGGGTGAAAGGCACCCTCACCCTCTCATCTCTCTCCCTAGCGAGCAAGGCTCACAAAGGCATTGACGGCCTAACTCGCGAACTGAGCACGTGAGCGAGCGGATGCGTCCGCACATCACACCTCCACAGCGGGAAAGCAAGCCGAGTGCTCGACGACGACGCCCTTCGCAAGTACCTGACGACGGCAGATGAGATGCTTTCGTCGCGCCACCTCGATTGCCTGCTGACCACGCACGCCTTGCCGATTGTCACCGCGATCGTCGAAGCGAGAATGCATGTGTCGCTTCGAAGGCAAGATGGACGAACGCAGACCCAGACTGAGCAGGACGCCGAGGACTTGTGCGGTCGCGTTCTGCTGGACCTCACCGAGCGACTAGGCGCCCTGCGCAAAGCTCCCTCGAGCCCTCCCATCAGCGACTTCCGAGCCTATGTAGCGATGACTACCTATCGCGCCTTTGGCCGCCACCTGGCGGGCCGCTACCGGTCGCGAACGGCACTCCGCGAGCAGATCGAGTATCTCCTCACGCATCGCACTGAGTTTGCCTGCTGGGTTCAGAAGCCGCAGGGTCGCCTCTGCGGACTCGCTCAATGGCGCGACCAGGGAACCCCGGCTGCCGTCCGAAACCGGCTCCACGCCTTGCGGGCCGACCCGAATGCGTGCCTGCGAGAGGTGATTCCCGCGAATAACCAGGCGGACGGCCTCCCACTGCAGAACCTTATCACCAAGGTATTTGAGTGGCTGGGAGGTCCTCTCGCGCTTGAAGAACTGGTTCACATCGTTGCAGCCCTGCGTGGCGTAGAGGAGACTACCTTTGCCTCGCTCTCCGACGAAGCGGTTGCTTTGCAGGCGGACAGCGCCACGTCCGGCGAGACGGATCTCAGTGCGCAGGCCGAGCAGCGAGACTACATTCGCGTGCTTTGGGCGGAGCTTCG
>VFKD01000033.1 GCA_009885735.1 bacterium | reverse complement strand
CGGCGGTGACGGCTTACACCGACCTGCTGGCGACCGGCAAGTCCGAATACGAACGCGGTGACGGCGAGCTTAACCGGCGAATTCGGGACGCCAAGCCGACGGACATCGCCGCCATCATCTATACGTCGGGCACCACGGGCGAGTCCAAAGGCGCGATGCTAACGCACTCCAACTTTGTCTCCAACGTGGACGCGATGATTGCTCGCCTACCGCCTGAAGACCTAGGAGAGCAGGCCGTTACGCTCGTGTATCTTCCGCTAAGTCACGTTTACGCCCGCACATGCGACCTCTATGTTGGGTTCTCCATCCAACGATCACTGGCTCTTGCCGAGAGCATCGATACGTTGGGGCTCAACCTTCAGGAGGTGCGGCCTCACTATATGAGCGGCGTACCGCGCGTGTACGAGAAGCTGGTTTCAGCCGCGAGAGACAGGATGGATGCCGGAGACAGGAACGGGCTTCGGAATGTTCTGGGTGGAAGATTGCGCTGGTGCAGCGGAGGCGGCGCCGCGCTCTCCCCCGAGATCGCGCGGTTCTTCTTTGAGGCGGGCGTACCTCTTTATCAGGGCTACGGGCTGACGGAGACGAGCCCAGTAATCTCCATGAGCTGTGACGGCCATTCGAAGTATGGCGCGGCCGGAACGCTTATAGAGCGAGTCGAGGTGAAGATTGCGCCGGACGGAGAGATTCTCTCTCGCGGCCCGCACATTATGAAGGGCTATTGGAACAAGCCGAGTGCCACCGCCGAAGCAATCGACTCGGAGGGCTGGTTCCATACCGGTGACGTCGGACGGATGGATGACGAGGGATTCCTCTTCATCACCGACCGGAAGAAGGACATCTTCGTCTCGAGTTACGGCAAGAACATCGCGCCTCAGCTTATCGAGGGGCTGCTCGGATTCGACTCATACATCGAGCACGCCTGCATCTACGGCGACGGAAAAAAGTATCTCACCGCGCTGGTGGTGCCGGCGAAACCGCAGTTGCTGGCCTGGGCCACGACAAATGGGCTTCCGGAGCGGAGCGCGGAGGAGCTGGTAAAGCTGCCGGCGGTCCACGCCCTGTACGCCGAGCGAATCGCAAACGCACTGGCGGGGCTCGCGCCGTTCGAGCAGATTAAGGGATTCGTACTGCTCGCCGAGCCCTTCTGCGCCGCCGAAGGAACAATGACCAGCACTGCAAAGCTGCGGCGCAAGCAGATCATCGATCTGCATCGGGACGCATTGGAAGCCCTGTACAGCAAATAGCTGATGGCTGGGTGACCGCGCCTGGGGCGAGGAAAGGATCTCGTACACCTCGAATAATCCCGATGCTCCCATGCCGCCGCCGACACACATCGTAACCAGCCCCAACCCGCCGCCGCGCCGCCGCAACTCAAACAGCAGCGTGGCAAGCTGGCGAGTGCCGGTCAGACGGACCAGTCCTCAATGCGTAGGTCCGGCACTTTTGCGAAGTCCAATATGTTGCGCGTCAACAGGGTTACGTCGTTGGCAAGCGCGATGGCCGCGATTTTCAAGTCCATTGTGCCAATGCGAAGCCTCATCAGCCAGAGACGCTGGTACTCAGAGATCGCATTATCATCGAATGCAAGAATTGGAGTGACACAGTAATACATCAGCATTCGTGTCAGTTCGTTGTACTTGGATTTCTGCCTATCAACAGTCCGCGCCGAAGAGATCTCCGAAAGCCAACCACGAACTTGCTCTTCATAACTAATAATGCTAACTGCAATCAAATGCTGCTCGGTGCCGGTAAGCCGCTCTAAAATCCGACGGCCTTCGGCTCCGCCGCGAGCAATCAGCGATACGTGGTCCGTATCAAGCAGGTACATCATGTTCGCAATCGTCGGAAGCCTTCGGCTGTGATCGCCGGTATTCGGCGCCACGCTCCATGGCGGCGTCAAAGTCCGGGTTGTCCTTGAAAGACCCGAACCACTTCTCCCACCAGGGTTGGTCCTGGTCGATCTCCTGTTTCTCACCGGACAATCGCGCGACCTTTTCTTCGAGTTCAGCTACACGTTGTTCGAGCGTTGGCATATTGCACTGCACCTCCGTTAGCGCTTCAATGAGATTCTACCATAGCGGCGGTATGAGCCGCAAAGAGAATTCCTGCCACGGTCGCCGTGCATGAGAAGCGGTAACCTTTGCCTACACCTCAAATAATCCCGCTGCTCCCATGCCGCCGCCGACACACATCGTAACCATCCCCAACCCACCGCCGCGCCGTCGCAACTCGTATAGCAAAGTGGTAAGCTGCCGGGCCCCGGTGCAGCCGAGCGGATGGCCAAGCGCCACCGCGCCGCCGTTCGGATTGACCTTCCCAATGGGAATTGGAACCTCGCGCAGCACCGCAAGTGCTTGTGCGGCAAAGGCTTCGTTCAACTCCACCACATCCACCTCTTGCAGCTTGCGCCCTGTCTTCGCCATGAGCTTCGGGATAGCATGGGCTGGACCGATTCCCATGATCTCTGGCGGAACTCCGGCGGTTGCATAACCGACATACCGACCCATCGGCCCAATTCCGAGTGAGGCCGCCTTTTCCGCGCTCATGAGAATCACGGCAGCCGCTCCGTCGCTGCGCTGGGAGGAGTTGCCGGCTGTGATCGAGCCGTTCACTCGGAAGGCGGGCTTGAGCGCGGCGAGGGCTTCGAGGGTTGTCTCCTTGCGCGGGCACTCGTCCGTGTCGAGCGTGACCTCGCGAGTTTGTACCTGGCAAGCTGGGTCCATCTCCTGAAATCTGACCGTCACGGGCACAATCTCGTCCCGAAACTTACCGCTGTCGATGGCCGCAAGCGCCTTCATGTGGCTCTGGCACGAGAACTCATCAGCCTCTTCGCGCGTGACCGACCACTGGTCCACCAGGTTCTCGGCGGTCATGCCCATGTTCAGATAGACATCTGGATGCTCACGCATGAGGGCCGGGTTCGGCATCACAGGCGTCTTCTCGAAGGGCACCATGCTCATGCTCTCGACGCCTCCTGCGAGCACAATGTCAACCTGGCCGGATTGGATGCGCTGACAGCCAATGGCTATGGCCTCCAGCCCGGATGCACAGAAGCGGTTGACCGTGAACGCGGGTACGGACGAGGGAATTCCCGCACGGAGCATGGCTATGCGAGCCACGTTCATGCCCTGCTCCGCCTCCGGCGTGGCACAGCCGATGATCACGTCTTCGATCTCGCCCGCCGAGAGACCCTCGACTCGCTCGATGGCCGCACGCATCACAAGGGCGGCGAGCTCATCCGGCCGCGTAAACCGCAGGGTTCCGCGTCCAGCACGGCCGATGGGGGTGCGCGCTGCGGCGACGATCACAACTTCGGGCATGGATTTTCTCCGGTTAAGCGCTCCGCCGATTGAGCAATGCTTCGGCTAATTTGCCCTCCGGGCTGTCCGGCGTTATTCGTTTCGGAGGAAAGCTTACATGGGTACGGTCTGATTCTCGCTCCATTCGACGCAGATCCTCGCAAATCGCAGCGAGATCATTATTGAATTTCGCAGCATGTGCGTGACGCGCTCTGCGGATTTCTTCGACGATTGGGTCTTCAAACACTTCCGGCCTCCTGTAATTCCTCCGGCGAACAAATGATCAACGGCGAGTAACCCGCCACACCGCACACTCCGTATATCTTGGTGCGCATAGCAGCGTTAGCGATATGCTTGAAGTTCCACGTCACCAGATAGTCAAGGGCATTCACAACGGCAAGCGCAATGTGAAGAGCATCCTCCGGCTCAGAAGCAGGCAGCGCTCCTTTCGCGATGAGGGCAGACGAGAGATCGTCTGCATTCTTCGAAGACACAATCACTGAAAGTGACTTCAAGGCGTCCATCCGGTCGCGAATAGCCTGAGGGTCGCCGACGCTGCACTCCGCAACAACCAACTCCGAGATGAACAACTCGTACATAGCCGGCGCGTTACGCCACCAGTCTCGCGTGATCTTCTGGCGTCCTGCAACGATCAGATCACCGCTCGGCCACGAAGTAAGGTAGCCGATTACGCTTGTTTCGACGTAAACCTTTGGTTTCATTGGCCGGTCACCTCCAAACCTGGCTACGCTTGAGACGAGCATTGTTGATCTGTGTCAATTCGGTCCCCAGGTGACGAAGTGTCCTCTCGCCTGACCCGTATGGTACCACGACACCTCGGATAACTCCTCAACGGCTTGTTCGCAGCAAGCATGTGCCTCACCTTCTCCGCCGTCTTCAGCGTGCTGCAGAGCCTCATGAACGCCTCGCGTGATTTACAGGATATCCTGCCAATGAGCAGCATCCGTGAAGCGTGACAGATGTGCGACATTGAGTGCAGCGATTATCGCGCCCGGCTCAGCGAGAAGTATGACCTGGGCGGCGAGGATGCAATCGGCATCAAGGGCATGCTCATGCGCGCTTGGCGCGCCAAGCGCACGAACCTGCGCCCAGAGTTCCGCTGCTCTCCACTGGTCGCGCTGATTCACGGGAAGAAACTCGAGACTTGTACGAAACTCTTCGAGTCGGTGCAGACCGGCTTGCTTGTTTGCCCGAATCAATTCACGGCGTACCTCATAATCCGCAATCCCGGGGATTATGACGCGACTTCCGCGGTCGAGATGGTCCTGCAGCCACGCTTTGCAGGCGATAGCATCCATTCCGCCTCTGGGATTGGTCACCAGACCTAATGGACCGGAATCCAGCACTATCGCACCGGTCATGGGAAAATCGTACGGATAGACGAATGACTGGCGTTCAGGCCCTCTTTAAGCGCCTCCAGCGTCTGGCGCTGCTCTTCCTCGTCGCCCTCTTCCGACCATAGGCGGAGAAGCTCTATCGCCCGGTTATTGCGGGTGCGCTGGTCCGGGAGAGCAGTTTCCACGATCTGGCGGACGAGATCGGCGGCAGCGACGCCGGTTCGCTCCGACTCCTTCTGGAGCCGGTCCTCGACAAGCTGGGACAGCTCAATAACTATCGACATGGGCGGCGCCTCCAGACTACATCTCTACAACAGCAGTATAACCCATTAGTTCCTCAACGGTTTGTTCGTGGCCAGCATGTGTCTCACACGCTCCGCCGTCTTCGGCGTGCTGCAGAGCCTCACGAACGCCTCCCGCTCCTGGAGGAGGAGGTACTCCTCCGAGACCAGCTGCGGATGGACCAGCGCGCCGCCACTGAGGACCGTCGCCAACTCGTGACCCACGAGGCGGTCGTGCTCGCTGATGTAGCCAGCTCGCTGCATGTTGTGGAGCTCCATGTCGAAGCGCGCTAGGCCGTCCTCGCCCATCGCCATAATCTGCCCGGGTTCCGCGGAGCGGTATCCGGACACCAAGCCGAGCGCGTGCTGCTTTGCGTCGAATAGAACCCGCGCCGTGCTCATCGTGACTCCATCCGACCCGCGCAGGAGGCCGAATTTGCGGGCCTCGTGGGCGGAACCCGATATCTTCGCCAGTCCAATTGTCTCGAAGGCCTGATGGACGAACGGGTAGGGATCGACGTCGGTCGGTATTCCCTGCATGGCCCTCAGAAGCAGTTCCGTGGTGCCGCCTCCGCCTGGTATGACGCCGATTCCAACCTCGGGGAGGCCAACGTAGCTCTCCGCAGCAGCCTGTACGGCCGCACAGTGAAGCATCACCTCGCAGCCGCCGCCAAGGGTGTAGCCATGGGTCGCAGCTACAACGGGTACGCGCGCGCGCTTCAGGCGGAGAACCGTATCCTGTAGAATTTGGCAGTTCCCGAGCATCTCGTCCCAGTCCTCTTCCTGGATGCTGAGCAGGATGAGCTGAATGTTGAATCCGGCGGAGAAGTGCTCGCCGTTGTTGCCGATGACGAGCGCAGCGCTGTTTCTCTCGGTGTAGTCGCGGCTCCAGTCTATCATGGAAATAGTGCCCGGTCCGAGCACGTTCATCTTCGAGTGGAATTCGAGGCAGTTCACGCCGTCCCCAAGGTCGACAAGCGTGGCATCCGGCGTCTGTTTGATGACCGCGGTCCCAGTGGCCTTGACGTCGCGCAGGACCACACGCCCAGATAAGCCGTCATTCCCGCATGGCCTTAGCGGGAATCCAGTCATGCTGATATCGGCGTAGTAGGTCTTGCCTGAAGTGCGTTCGTAGAAAGATTCGCGCCCGACTCGGAGCAGTTCCAATACAAGCGGCGGAACCGGCAGACCCTCCTGCTCGATCCTCGCTGCCGTCTCCCGCACGCCCAACGCGTCCCACAGCTCGAACGGTCCGAGCTCCCAGTTGAAGCCCCACTTGATGGCGTTGTCGATCCGAGTGATGTCGTCCGCAATCTCGGGCGCGACCTCGGCCGTATAGCAAAGGATGTCCCGCGTGGTCTCCCAAAGGAACCGTCCCGGCGTATCTTGCAGCGAGAGCAGCGCGCGGAGTCTCTCCTGGAGCGGGACCCTCCGGATGCCCTCAACGGACGGGAATACGACAGGCTGCCTGGGCCTATAGTCCAGAGTCTCCCAGTCGAGAGCGGAGATCGACCGGTCCTTCTCTCGGCGATAGAAGCCTGCGCCGGCTTTCTCGCCGATGCGGCCCGAAGCCAGAAGCTGCAGCACGGACGGCGGCATGGCAAAGAGCTCCGTCCACCGGTCGGCAGGGAGGCGCTCCTTGAGATTGGAGGTAACGTCAGACGTGATATCCAGGCCGCAGATGTCGCTCAGGCGAAACGAGGCGCTTTTGGGGTGACCGATGAGCGGGCCGGTCAGCTCGTCCACCTGTTCGACGCTCAGGCCGTGCCGCAGCGTGGCATGCAGCACTATCTGCATAGCACATACGCCCAGCCGGTTCGCAATGAACCCAGGGGTATCGCGCGCTATCACTACGGACTTTCCCAGCACTACTTCCGCGAACTCCCCAAACCGGCTCATAGCCTCCAGGTCGGAGTCCGCCGTCGGGATCAGCTCCAAGAGGCTCATGTAGCGCGGCGGATTGAAGAAGTGTGTGCCGAAGATGCGGGACCGGTATGATGGCGAACACGCGGCGGACATACCGGTGATTGAGAGAGCGCTCGTGTTGGTCGTTACGACCGCGTTCGGTCCGGCTTGCGCGTCGATCTGGGCGTGGACCTGCTTCTTGATCTCTTCCTTCTCGACAACGGCTTCCACGATCCAGTCGGCGTGGTTCAGACTGCTCAGATCGTCCGTCATGTTGCCGAGGACGATCCGGTCCTGGTACTCCGGCACGAAAAACGCCGGCGGTTTGGCCTTCAGAGCGCGTTCCATCCCACGCATGCCAACCGCGTTGCGGCTCTTTCGGTCTTCTCCAGCGCCGTCCGGCAGGATATCCAGCAAAGTGACACGCCAGCCCACGTTCGCCAGATGCGCCGCGATCTGCGCCCCCATCACCCCCGCGCCCACCACTACCGCCTGCCCGGTCACACTCTTTCGATCCATTTGCGCCCTCCGCACACCGGAGTTCGAGAGCGAGCGGGCATGATCCTGTAAGAACCCAAGGTACTCCACCGCTCATGGTGCGATCATGCGTACGTTCTCAGTCAGGCACGCCTCTGGGTCGCCCCTACTGCACGTATTTATTGGATGCCTTTTCGTGTCGACCATACAGCGATGAGTAGCGATAATTCCACGTCCGCAGGCCGGACGGCCGGCGGCAAGACGGGTCTATGGAGTGTGAGGGTTTTCGGACGAGACTTTCTCCTCGCCGTGCCTCGAACGACACGCAATCCTGGGTCGAGAATATGTAATCACCTGTCAGATTCGCTCTGGATTCCACCATCGGTGGCCCAGGGTCTTGAGCAGTTCGTCATTCGCCCTCGGTCCCCAGGTGCCCGCGTAGTACGGATTCGGCGGCTCGGGGTCGCTCTTCCATGCCTCCAGAACCGGAGTCATGAGGCTCCAGGCCTGCTCAACCTCGTCGTTGCGCGCGAAGAGGGCCGCATCTCCCAGCATTGCATTCAGAAGCAGCCGCTCATAGGCGTCCGGAATATCCTTACCGAATGCGTCCGCGTAGTCGAAGTGCATCTTCACAGGCGAAACGTCCATGCGCGCTCCGGGCTCCTTCGCGCTCATAAGTATCTCGACTCCCTCGTTGGGCTGAACGCGAATCGTTATCCGGTTCGGAGTCACCTCGCTGCACGTGAGCCGTGCGAAGAGCACGTCCGGCACTTCTGAGAGCTGGATGACGACCTCTGTAACCCTTGTCTTCATTCGCTTGCCCGCCCGCACATAAAACGGTACTCCGGCCCACCTCCAGTTATCCACCCAGAATCGGATGGCAGCGCAGGTCTCCGTTATTGAGTCCTTGGGAACGCCCTCCTCATCTCGGTAGCTGGAGATTGGCTTTCCGCCCACTGCCGCCGCGCTGTACTGCCCGCGCACGGCGAAGGTTCTCGCCTCCTCGGGGGTAAATGGGCGAATGGACCGCAGCACCTTCACCTTCTCATCTCGAACAGCGTCCGCAGAGAGAGAGATCGGCGGCTCCATTGCGATCAGCGTTAGGATCTGCAGCGCATGATTCTGGATGATGTCGCGAGCGATGCCGCTCTCGTCGAAGTAGGCGCCGCGGCCCTCCATTCCAAGCGTCTCGGCCACGGTGATCTGCACATTGTCGACATAGAGGTGGTTCCAGAGCAGCTCAAACAGACGGTTAGCGAAGCGGAGGACGAGAATATTCTGGACCGTCTCCTTGCCCAGATAGTGATCAATGCGGTAGATCTGGTCCTCCGAGAACACGGTTCGGATGTGCGCATTCAACTCTTGAGCGGAGGCCAGGTCGTAGCCGAACGGCTTCTCCACTACGACCCTTTGCCACGATGAGCGAGGCACGCTCGGCTGCACGAGACCGGCTCCGCCGATTCCGGTCGTAATCTCAGTGAAGTTCTCTGGAGGAGTGGCAAGGTAGAAGAGCCTGTTGCCGCCTAAGTTGTGCGCTTCGTCGAGATCTGACAGACGGACCTTGAGGCTCGAATACCCCTGACCGTCGTTCAAGGTCGATCGATGGTAATAGATTCTCGCTGCGAATTGGTCCCAAGCGTCGCCCTCCGTGGGAAGAGACGGGGCGAACTCTGCGATTGCCGCGTGTACATCGGCGCGGAAACTGGCATCGTCCTTGTCTCGTCGAGCGAATGCAACGAGTGCGTATCGCTCGGGCATCAGTCCTTGCAGCTCGAGGCTATAGATGGCAGGCAGCAGCTTGCGGCGAGTGAGGTCGCCAGTGGCGCCGAAGAGCACGACCGCGCAGGGGTCTGGGCGAGCAGCGGCGCCAATATCCGTCAATTCGGTACGCAATTGGGCACTTCCAGTGGGAGAATCCCGCGGCCGGAGCCGCAAGTCAGCGACCTAGTGTTCACCGAAAGTGATCGTGGGTCCTGCGAACTGTGGGCAGGCAGCAAGATGCCCAATACCATTCAATTAGGGGATCGACATCGCATCCTTCGACTGCGCCTCGATACGGCTGAGGCGCGCTCAGGACGAGCGGAATCGGCTAAGTGAACAGGATTGAGAAAGAGGCCCACTGCGCCGAATTGGCGGCAGTGGGCCTTCTGCGTCCTTGCAGCGGTGAGACGAACGAGCCTAGTCGATAGCAGCCAGCAGCCGAGCCTTAACGTCTGTGTCGCGAAGCTTGCCCAACGCTCGTGCCTCGATCTGCCTCGCCCGCTCCCGGGTGATCCGGAGTCGGTGACCAGCCTGCTCCAAAGTGTGCGGCTCCTCGTCATTGAGGCCGAACCGCAGCACGATGATATCCCTCTCTCGATCCGTTAGGCACTCCAGAGCCGAATTGATCTCTCTCGTAACGAGCGAATCAAACGCCCGATCTACTGGTGACGCCTCTTCGTCGGTGGAGATGAGATCTCCAATACGTGCGTCACCCTCTGCACCGATCGGTGCGTCCAGCGAGATCGGCTCCGCAGCACATCGAAGCAGTTGCGAGAGGCGCACTTCCGTCATTCCCGCCCTCTCCGCAAGCTCCTTGCAGCTTGGAGCCCTTCCGAGCTCCCCAAACAACTCGTCCTGAAGCCGCGACAGTCGGCCATGCGCGTCCACAACGTGTGCCGGCAGCCGAATGGACCTGCCCTGGTTGGCAAGCGAGCGCGTCACAGCCTGCCGAATCCAGTAGGTTGCATACGTGCTGAATCGGTAGCCTCTGGTGTGGTCATACTTCTCCACAGCCCTCAGAAGACCAATGATTCCCTCCTGCATCAGGTCCTCAAGCGGCATTCCTCGCCCGACATAGCGCCGGACAACAGACGCAACCAAGCGCACGTTCGCGTTCATCATAGCCTCGCGAGCGCTTCGGCTCCCTGCGCGTATCTGCTTCGCCAGGACCAGTTCCTGAGCAGCATTGAGAAGCGGCGCCTTGCCGCTTGCAAGCGACCAGTAGTCGGCAATGCCATGATCGGTATCGCGCGCGGCAACCCTAACTCCCGCACGCACCCGCTCCACATCCGCAGTTCCATCCGGGCAGGCGTAGACGAGCGCATCCACGCGCTCGGCAACTTTGAGCGAGCGTACAGCCGCCCTCGAGGGGCGAGCAGATCGGACGTCGAAAGATCGATTTGTTGATGTCTTCATGGTCTTGCACTTGCTTTCAGTTGTTCTTCGCCGCATGCGACGGCGGCAAACCGCAGCCCAACAGCCACGGTATTCATGTATACGCACGAAGTCTAGGTTTCGTGCCAACTTCGTTTCGCACGGCCCGGGCGGTTTGCTAAAGCATCGTACGTGGAGCAACAAACGAAAAGCGGACCGGCGCATCGCGCCGGTCCGCTTTGGACTAACGTGTGCGACACTGCTGCCCGATCTAGGTTGCCGCCTCCGCGACGGCATCTACTCCGTCCGCTACGGGCTCCCCACTCTTGCGAACCTTGGCTACAACCCGATCCTTAATCTCCACTGCCCTCTCGGCCACCTGGTGCGAAAGATCCGATGCCCGCTCCTTCAGGTGCCCTGCCTTATCCGCTATTTGGGCTCGCGTCTCGGTCCCGGAGGCCGGCGCATAAAGGATCGCAACCGTAGCGCCCACGGCCACTCCCAACAAAAACACCATCAGGGTGCTACCCAACTGCCCGCCCTGGTCTACTTGATCAGTCATCCCGCGATGATCCCCTTTCACCTAACACTATTGAAGTCGCCCATCGTCAGTGGCAACCACCCGACGGACCCAAACCGATTCTCGGCGCTGTCGCGGAACTCCTCCGACCCAACTGTCTATATTATCGGATTCAAAGTTAACTTGCTGAACCCATTCCGGGTATAAGAGCATCTAACATACTATACGTTGTTGCGACCCGTGAGTTACACAAGAAGTTTGCGGTGATTTGCCCCAGTTCGAGGCGAACCTGGGCTAATTGCCTTCTACCGGCTCTTCAGGCTGAGAGGATCTACACACATGGTACGCAGATTTGTTGGCAGGCGAGCTGGACTGTTGGTTTGTGTCGCTGCGGGCTGCGCCCTGGCGGTCGCAGGTGTCGCCTGGCCGAAGTCACCCCTGCAGAAGCTGCTCGCCGACGCATCTGACGCATCTAGCAAAGCAGCCGAGATAGAGATCACGCCGGGAAGCACCATCTCAGCGCGGGCGTCTCTTGCTTCGTACCAAGCCGGGATTCGGGCCGGCTTGTTTGGAGTGCCTGCGCCACCTACCGCTCCCTCGCCAGTTACGCCCGTCCCTGTCGCACCTACTCCAGCCGTACCCTCCGCGCCGCAGGAGCCTGAACCAATCTTCAGCGGGATGGTGGTAAACGGAACTGAAACGCTCGCTATGGTAGAGGACCCGAAGACCAAGGCAGGGAGATATCTGGGTGTCGGCGATCCGCTCCTCGGCGGAGTGATTGAGAAGATCACGATGGAATCGATCTCAATCCGACTTGGGACAACCGAACGTACGCTCGCCATGAAGCAGGACTTCAGCCTCACCCCGCTCGACAAGAGCGCGCCGTACTTGCAGGGTGGCAGCGGTGATGGCGCAGGCGCAGGTTCGGGCGGTGTTGCAAGTCCTGGCGCCGAGGGTCAGCCGGCAAGGGGTCCAGGAGGTCGGGGCGGCGGCGGCCCTGGCGGAGGACGAGGAGGTCGCGGAGGCAGTGGAGCGCCGGGAGGAACGATGATGTTCAGCCCAGGGGGAGGTGGCGGCGCACCCATCTCAATCGGTGGGGGCTCGGTGAGTTTCGAGATAGCTGCGCCGGCTCAGGCTTATGAACTAAGCCTTCCGGCAGGGCAGTTGACAGAGACCGTTGTGATTTCACGGTAGCCCTCGGCAGCTTCTCGCCCTGTGTGAAGCGGAGCCTTGCGCCATCATTCGCCGCAGAACCAGCATGTTTGCTTGTAACACTTGCGGCGAACATCCGTCTATCATACTGCCGGAAGATGCATGCGCGGTCGCACTGAGCTAGCGCCATGTCAGTGCGCACGCTCGCAACCGTCGCTCGTCACAAACAAATCGCAGGATTGCGTGGAGGAAGAGTTGCTAACGGTTAAGCGGGCGCCACTGGGAATGCTCCTGGTGGATTCGGGCGAGATTACGCAGGCGCAGCTTGACCACGGTCTTGCCGAGCAGCGTCGGCTCGGGCACACGAAACGCATCGGCGAAGTTCTGGTTGACATGCGGTCCGTCTCCGAGGCGACGATGCTCGCGGCTCTCTCGCGCCAGCTCGAGTGTCCCCTGGTCGACCTGAATGCTGAGCCGCCGGACCCCGAGGCGCTCAAACTTGTACCAAGCGAGTTTGCTCTCCGGCACCGCCTCCTGCCGCTCAGCACCACCGACCATTCCCTCACCGTAGCCATGGCGGATCCGCTCGACATCCAGTCGCTCGACGACCTCACCCTTCTTACGGGTTGCGAGGTACGGGCAGTGCTAGCCCCGCCAAGCGACATTCGCCGCGCCATTGAGCAGTACTATATGAGCCGCATGCTGCAGGACGTCAGCGAGCAGGATCACGCATCGCTCGAAGATGAGAGCCTCGATGTAGCTGACTTGCAGAAGATGGCGCGCGAAGAGCTCGTCATCCAGATGGTTAACCTGATCATCAACCAGGCCATCCAAGAGCGTGCCTCGGACATTCACATCGAGCCCTTCGAGCGAGACTTGCGCGTTCGCTACCGCATAGACGGGGTGCTGCACGAGCAAAACGCGCCGCCCAAGCGCCTTCATCCAGCCATCCTATCGCGCATCAAGATTCTCTCGGACATGAACATCGCGGAGCGACGCCTTCCCCAGGACGGTCGCATGCGAATTCGCGCGGGGGGACGGCAGATCGACCTCCGCATCTCCACCATCCCTACTCTCTTTGGCGAAAGCGCCGTGATGCGAATCCTGGACAAACAGACCGCCATGCTGGGCCTGCCCGAGCTTGGACTGCAGGGCGAGATGTTCGACCGATTCACGCGCCTAATCCAGGAGCCGCACGGCATCATCTTGGTTACCGGGCCAACAGGCTCCGGAAAGACTACCACGCTCTATGCGGCGCTCAACGAGATATTCTCGCCCGAGAAGAAAATCATCACGGTCGAGGACCCCGTGGAGTACCAGCTCAACGGCGTCAACCAGATGCAGGTGCATCCGCAGATCGGGCTCACGTTTGCAAACGGACTGCGGCACATCGTTCGCCAAGACCCGGACATCATCATGGTGGGAGAGATCCGAGACCACGAGACGGTGGAGATCGCCATTCACGCCGCGCTCACCGGCCACCTGGTGTTCAGCACGCTCCACACCAACGACGCAGCCGGCGCAGTGAGCCGCCTGATGGACATGGGCGCGGAGCCGTATCTCGTTGCGTCGTCTCTCATCGGCGTGGTTGCCCAACGCCTCGTGCGCATCAACTGCCCTCGCTGCAAGCACCCAGTGGAAGCGAGTAAGATTGAGCTGGGCGAGATCGGCGTCACGGAGAAGGATATGGCAACGGCCACGCTGATGGCCGGCGAGGGGTGCCCCGAGTGCCGCGGAGTTGGCTTCCGAGGCCGAGGCGGAATCTACGAGATGCTCACCGTTGACGATGCCGTTCGCCAGATGATCGTTAAGCGCGAGCCGTCCAACGTCATCAAGCAGCACGCGATGACGAATCAGGGCATGGTGACTCTGATGCAAGATGGCCGCCGCCGAGCGCTCGCGGGCGAGACCACCGTGAAGGAAGTTCTGCGCGTTTGCCAGCGCGAGGACTTCGATTAATATCCATGGGCGACTTTAGATACATAGCGATTGACCGCAACGGCAAAGAGGTGAAGGGCGACATTCAAGGCCGCGACTCCCAAGACGCGGCGGGCAAGGTTCGCGGCATGGGCTTCTTCCCCGTGGAGGTCTCGGCAGGTGGCGCCGCTGCTCGGCCCATAGCCGACATGATGAAGCGCGGCGCGCCGAAGGCGGAGGGCGATCCGTCCGCCGAAGGCAAGCGCATCCCCAGGGTGCAGATTCTGCTCTTCACAAGGGAGCTGGCTGACCTCATCGATGCGGGCCTGCCGATCGACCGCGCTCTGAGCGTGCTCATCGAGCAGAGTGATCATGCCTCTCTTCAAGCCATGGTTCGCAAGCTGCAGGCGGACGTTCGGGCAGGCAAGCCGCTCTCGGATGCACTGCGGAACTTCCCACGGGAGTTTCCCGCTCTATATGCGAACATGATCCACGCCGGCGAGGTGTCCGGTGAACTGGCGTCGGTGATGGCAAGGCTCGCAGAGTTCATGGAGAAGGAGCAGGTTCGGCGCAGCCAGATTATGGCTGCTCTCACCTACCCTTCCGTGCTCATCACCGTGGCGCTGCTAGCGGTGACATTCTTGCTCACGTTCGTGATCCCGCGCCTGCAGGCCGTCTTCAAGGACCTAGGGGCCGACCTGCCGCTGCCTACTCAAATGCTGCTTGGAGCGTCCGGCTTCATACAGAACTACTGGTGGGCAATTCTGCTCGGCGGCTTTCTTCTTGCAACGCTCTTTCGCGGATGGGCGAACTCAGTGAGTGGCCGCAGGACGGTGGACACATTTCGACTGTCGGCGCCGCTCTTGGGCGCCTTAACCAAGAAGATCACCATGTCCCGCTACGCTCGTACTCTCGGGACCCTGCTCGGAGGCGGAGTGGCCATCCTCGACTCGATGGAGATATCCGCCAGCGCGGTGGGCAACGCGGTGACGGAGGCGGCCATCCTGGACAGCCGCGACGGAGTGCGGCAGGGTGAGACGCTCTCCTCCTCAATGGCTAGAGCAGGAGGGTTCCTCCCACTCATCGTTCATATGTCTGCCGTGGGCGAAGAGACTGGGCGCTTGCCCGCAATGCTTGTGCGAACTTCTGATACACTGGACTTTGAAGTAGACAACGCGCTGCGGCGGCTCACGAGCCTGGTTGAGCCGTTGGTAGTCCTCTTAATGGGCGGATTCGTAGGGTTTGTTGTGCTTTCGATCCTACTGCCCATCTTCCAGGCAAACACCATCGTGAAGTAGAGTTCCAGCGGCAGGGCCAGAGGCTCATGGGCCGCATAGGAGAGATTGAAATGAAACCGGGACTAACAGGCCGCACCCACCGCGCAAGCCGCGGATTCACGCTCATCGAACTGCTGGTCGTTATCATCATCCTAGCCATTCTCGCGGCGGTGGTGATTCCTCGCGTCATTGGCCGCACTGATGACGCAAAGATCGCCAAAGCCGCGTCCGACATTGCAGCCTTCAACACCGCCATGGAGCTTTATAAGCTCGACACCGGCGCCTATCCCAATGGAGACCAGGGAATGACCGCTCTCGACTCAAACATTGAGAGCAGTCCGAAGTGGAACGGCCCCTACCTCAAGACCGGACTTCCTAAGGATCCATGGGGACAGCCATACATCTACACGTACCCAGGTGAGCACAGCGTGGACTACGACGTGTCGTCCGTCGGGCCTGACGGCAAGGCTGGAACCGAGGATGACATTACGAGCTGGGGCACAAAGTAGTCGTGACACGTGGGTCGGTGAGTAGATGGAAGGTAAGGCAGCCGCGGATCACATCCGTAAAGTATAGATTGCGCGGCTTCACCTTTGTCGAGATGACGGTGCTCATCATCATCATCGCTGTGCTCTCCAGCATGGTCGTGCCTGCTTACACCCGGTTTCTTGCACGCGCCGAGTTCGACAAGACAGTCCAGCAGGTTTTGGGTTTTCTTTCGGCCGCACGAGGCGCGGCCATCTCCAGCGGGAGTGACTGCACGGTAGCCTATGATCCAGGGCAAGGCGCATTCATTGCGTCGGGCGGCATCGCGGTGCGGGATACGGACGTTCCAGTGGCCATAGAGGAGAAAGGCACGAGTCTAGCCGGTGTGGCGGTGGAGCCCCTCTTTCTTAATCCGGACGTTGCCGAGGCAGACCTACAGGCAGGCGGCGGCCAAGGTGGAGCCGGCTCGACCAGAAACGATCTGCCTCGAATAGTGTTTCACGAGGATGGCAGCAGCAATGGCGCCCAGATCACGATCGCCGCCGCGAGCGGATACGGCGTTCGGATGCTGGTGATTCCTGCAACGGGACGAGTCGAGCGCCAGGACCTTCGAGACAGCCTTTGATTTCTCCGCTTCACGCACCTAGAGGTGGGACATTGCGACGCCGAGAGCACGCTTTCACGCTAATCGAGATGATCGTGGCCACGGTGCTGCTGTTCGTGGGCGTCACGGCCACTCTCATGGCGCTCGCTGCCGCTCAGGTCAGTACAGCTATTTCGAACGAGTACAGCACGGCCGCTCTACTTGCAGAGCAACGCTTCGGGGAGATAGCCACGAATCCCCAAAGTGAACTTACAGCAGGCGACCACGAGGGCGAGTTTGGAGAGGAACATCCGACATTCTCCTACACCCAGTCTGTAACTCCCGCCGATGTGGACGGGCTGCTGCGCGTCAGCATAACAATAAAGTGGCGAAGCGGCGCCCGAGAGAGATTTGCAGAGTTCACATCTTATGAGGCTGAGCCGGAAGAAGAAGGCGCATAGCATGAGAAGAACCTCGTTGTCGCCAGGATACACGCTGATCGAGATGCTGGTCGCTATCATCATCTTTGCGATCATCACCACAGCCACGGCATTTGCGCTCACAACCGCGGTCCGCGCGAGAGAGAACGCTGAGTCTACCGCGGAGGACATGCAGGAGGCATCTGCAATCATTCATCTACTTCGGCACGACCTGAGGAGCGCCATTGCATCCGGCTCGAATCGCGCTACGTATTTTGTGGGACAGAACTCCGGCTCAGGCGACCTCTTGTCGTTTAGCACCCTGGCTCCCAGGCTTGCCGAGAGCAGTCTTAACGAGGACGCGGATTCTGAAGTCACAGCAGGTCCGCAGAGCGATATCGCGCTGGTCGCTTACCGCTTCGAAGCTGCCTCGCGATCCCTGTTTCGACTGTCAACCAGCGCTCCGTCAACCGAAGCTCTCGAGGCATCCCCAGGCGCTGCCCTGCCCATCAGTTCCAGAGTGCTCAACATAGAAGTGTCGTTCGCAGACCCTGAACAGGGCTCAAAGGACGAGTGGCAGTTTACAAACGAAGAACCACCTGCCGGCGAAGCTAGTGCAGCAGCGGGAGGAGGCGCTGATACGGGCCAACAGGCTGCCGAGGGAGACACCAAGCTGCCGGCTTCTGTCTCTATACACCTCGAGTTGGTCGGAAGGGACGGCCGCGTCAAGACGTACTCGACGACCATCGCCATGGCTTCAGCCGAACTTCAGCCTGCAGGACAGACGCCACCCACACCTAACACAGGTGGGCAGCCCACGGGTTCGATGGGCAGTGGCGGAGGAGGCGGAGGAGCCGGTGCTGGCGGTGGATCCGGTGGTGGCGGTGGCGGTGCAAGACGGCCATTAAGCAGCCTGCGATCACTCCCAGGATTTAGTCGATGACGGCGCGCCGTCGAAACCGAGCTCAAGCCCTGATTCCAGTCCTTTTCGTGGTGCTCATTCTAACGGCATTCGTGGTGTCCACTACGACGTCGTCGCGAAGAAACTCACGCGCAGCCGAGGCGAACTATCGGGACATGCAGCGCTACCTTATCGCGAGGGGAGCGGTGCAGTATGCGATGGCCTCCCTGCAGGCGCAGACGAACGGGGGCTCGGTCACAGCCCAATTGACCCAGCCGCCCGACACAGACTCGAATGGATGGACAGCTCTGGGCGAGGGCTGGTACAAAGTGGAGGTTGTTGACACGACCTCTCGGCTCAACGTCAATACAGCCTCGGCGGACACGATCCTACGCAGCCTGCCAAACGTCGATGGGCGCGACGAGCTCGTTGCGAACATCATCAACTGGCGAGATTCGGACGACACGGGTCCAGTCTCAATTTCCGAAAAGGGCGTTGCGAGGCAGGTAGAGGGCGTCGAGACGGACTATTACCAGGGCCTGCAGGTACCCTACAGTGCGAAGAATGCGCCGCTCGACACGGTGGATGAGCTCCTTCTCATCAAGGGGATGACCACCGAGCTTCTGTATGGTCCGAGAGAGCAACAGGATGATGCCGGCGCAAGCTCCCGAGGGTCAGGCGCCACGCGCTCCACAAGGTCGCGGCAGGGAGGTGGAGGCGGCGACCCGGCACCGGTCGAGCAAGCCGAGAGCCCTGGCCAAACCGTCGCTCTCTGCGAACTCTTTACAACCTATACAAAAGAGCTCAATGTTCAGGCGGATGGCTCAAAGAGGGTCAACATTCTGACCGCCAGTGCGCAGGACCTCCAGGACAAGGCGGGACTTACAAGCCAGCTGGCTCAGCGCCTGGTTCAAGCTCGTGCCGGCACAGGCACAAATGCCATAAAGTCAATCGCAGACCTGCTGAATGTGACTGGGTTCACGCGACAGATCATGCAGGAGTCCGGTGACAAGTTCACCGTAACCAACGATCAGTTTCGCACAAATGTGGTGAACATCAACACCGCTCCAAGGGAAGTTCTGGCGGCCCTCACTGGAGTGGACCAGGCAACGTACGATGCGGTCATTCAGGCCAGGGAGAGCGGAACCGTCTTCAGCGGGATGAACGATCTGTTTCAACTCACTGATCTGAACCGTCAGCAGTTGCAGGCGCTTGTGGATCAGGTTTGCACAAAGTCCAGCGCGTTTCTGGTGCGAGTATGGGTGCGCATGGCCACGGGCAGGCCGATGGTGGTTCAAGCTCTCGTTGAGGTGAGTCCGCCAGAAGATCCGACCGCGCAAACGGCGGGCGCACCGGCGGCCATGCCGCCAAGGCTGCTTCAGTGGAAAGAGATGGCGCGAAGACCCGGCTGGAGCAGTTGGAATAGAACTACGGCGCTTGGCAATTCTGGAGGAACATTTGGCAATTAAGAACGGCACGCGAGGACGCTCGACATCCTCGACCAGCGTCGCCGTGGAGATAGGATACGGGGCGGTGCGCGTGGCGGAGGTAATGCAGCGACCTGGAGCCAGTGCATCCGTCAAGATTGGCTCAGCCCCCTTCTCGGCGCAGGCTTGGCCGGACGTGGGATCGCATGCTCGCGAGATCGGTACAGCGATACGAGCAGCAATGACTTCAGCCGGAATCCAGTCTGAGCACGTAATAGGACTGCTGCCTAGGCGCCTTGTCACCCTCAAGACGGCCCAGCTGCCGCATGCCGCCCCGGAATACGTTGAGGGCATGGTGCGCTTCGAGGCGCAGCAGTACATCCCTTTCCCCATGGAACAGGTGGTTATAGACCACTACCTGCTGTCTGACGAGGGCGATGAACTCACGAGCGTGCTCATTGCGGCGGCTCGCAATGACCTTGCTTCTGGGTTGATGCAGGTTTTCGACGCGGCTCGGCTGCGTGTGGACGGCATCACCATCACCACGCTCGCTCTGGCAGCCCATGTTCCAGCGGATGTTATGGCGTGCGCTATAGTACGGCTGGAAGAGACTGAAGTCGAGGTGACGGTATCGCGCGCAGGCAAGGTCGCGTTTACGCGAGCCGCACAGGTCTCCGGCTCATCTTCTACCGAGGCGGGCGCTCGCGCGGCAAGCATCGAGATTGTTCGGTCCATCTCTGCCTACCAAAACGAGATGCACGCGATGCCGCTCGATCAGATTCTCGTAACCGGCGGCGATTCCGAAGTTACCGCCATCTGCAATGTGCTGTCCCAACAAGTAGAAACACCTGTTCGGCCACTCGTTGGCGCGCTGCTGCGCGGGCCCGACCGAGGACGGTATGCGGCAGTCATAGGCGCAGCAGCCCAGGCAGCCACAGCGAGCGGACCGCAGGTCAACCTTATCCCGCCGGAACGGCTCGAGCGGCGCTCGGCCGCGGTCCGGCGCACTCGGTCAATGGTTGGCGCCGTGGTAGGAGCCGCAGTGCTGCTGGCTGTGGCAGCTTTCACGCTGCAAAGCATGAGCAGTGGACAAGAGCAGCGTAAGAGAGACAGTATGGCTAATTCCGAGATGGACAAGAACAAGGTTCGATATGAACGCGCAAAGAGAGAGCACGATGATCTCGCGCGCACCTACCAGGCACTGCAGTCCGGTCTCGCTCGAAATGCGCCTAGCCTCGAACTGGTGAAGGGACTCAGTGACTCCGTTCCCGCGAAGGAACCTGTCCGCTTGACTCAGTTGAGCATGGACCGAGCGGGCACGACGTCCATCCACGGAAATGCAAGGACGCAGGACGGCGTGGCGCAGATTGTTCGCGCCCTTCGAGCCGGCGGCCACTACGCGGATGTGCGGCTAACCTATATCGGCGATGCAATGGCTGCGCCGGTGACAGTTGGCACAGCGCAACCGGCGGCTGCAAAGATTGAGGCGGGGATAAACTTTGTGATTGCATGCAAGCTGAAGTCCGCCGTGAAGCCTCCGTCGGACCGGCGCAGGGCCACTGCTGTGGCGTCACAGGCGGAACGCGCCGAGGTGGCACAGCGGTGAGCTTCCTCAGCAACAGAAATCCGAGAGAGCGACTGCTGATACTCTTGTGTACAGTGGTCGTGGTGGTTGCCGTCGTGATGGTGTTAAACCCTGCGGATGGCAGCGCCAAGAAGCTCGTGCCTGCCGCGGAGGCAACCAAGAAGAGCCGCGAGTATGTTCAGCAGGCTCGCGATATGATATTGGAATCGGATGAGCTAAAGAAGCGAATCGCACGGGCCTCGCAAACGAAACCGGTTGACGAAGTGGTGCCCGAGATGGTGATACAGCTTGCCAAGCTTGCAAAGGACGCCGGCTTGCACCTGCGTGAGATCAAGCCCATACGGGCGAAGCGAATTGCAGGACTCACCCGAATCCCGGTGACTGTGAGATTGACGACTGAGTTTCCAAAGTGCATCCCCTTTCTATACAGCATTGAAGACCCCGCAGGCAAGCTCGTAATTGACCGCTTGAATGTATCTGCAACGGATGCGAAGTCGCGTGAGGTCGATATCGAGGTGATGGTGTCTGCATTTACACAAGACGCGGGCCAAAAGCCGGACACACTCTAGGTTTGACAGTAGAACGAAGGAGATAATCGCCATGAAGAAACGAAGCAAAATGATGCCGATGCTGGTGGGCGCCGGAGCCGTGGCAATTGGCGCCCTAGTCATGGCGCAGACGCCAAAGGGCGGACCGACCGCAGCGGTCAAAACCGGGCGCGTGGATAGATCGTCGGAAGCACCCGTTGTCGACCTCCTGGCCGTCGGCCAGGCCCGCAAGCCGCTTGCATTCTATGTGTCGTCGGTTCGAGGAGACCTGTTCTCGCACGGCGTTCCCGTACCTCCGGCGGCCCCAGTGGCACCGCCAACAGTTGCGATGCCTGAACCCCCCTCCATGCCCGCTCCGATTGATCCGTTTGTCGACTATGCATACACCGGAACTGTGTCGACAGGCGATACAAAAATGGCGCTCGTGGAAAACAGTAAGACCAAGGAAGGTCAGTACCTTAAAGTCGGTGACTCATTTCTGGGCGGATCAATCACTGCAATTGCAGACAGAAGCGTCACCGTAAACGTGGCCGGTGTAGCACGCACGATGGCCAAGAATGAAGACTTTTCCCTCACGCCCCTAAACAAGAGCGCGGCATACCTAACGGCTGCTCCACCTGCAGCCCCTGGGGGTCCGCAAGCGGGCGGGCCAGGCGGCGCGACGATGGGAATGCCGGGTGGGATGCAGATTCCTGGCATAAACATGGAAGGTATGCCGCAGGCCATTCGTGACCGCATTCAGCAGCGCATGAACTCTATGTCGCCTCAGGAGCGCGAGCAGGCCGCGGCTCGAATGATGAACCGTCGGTTTGAGGGCGGAGGAGGACGCGGTGGTGGAGGCGGATTCGGTGGCGGTGGACGTGATGGCGGCGGGGGCGGACGCGACCGTGGCTAGACTTTCCAGCCACAGGCAAAGGACGGTATTGAAAATGAGAACGAATCGATTGCCACTAATTGCTGTGCTGTGTGCGGTTGCGTGTCCCTTCGTGTCGTTTGCGCAGGCCCCTGCACCTCAGGTGCCTGTGCCGGCCGCCAAGCCCGAGGCAAAGAAGCCGGAACCGCAAGCCCGGTCTCGGCGAGCTCGACCGGGCAGAGGCACGGCCTCCCCGGCTCCAGCCAACACTGGCCTGCAGGTGGTGCCGCTTCAGGCAAAGCCCGCAGGGCAGGCTCAGGACCCCAAGGTAGATGCCGCTAAGGCTCTGCTGGGTCCCGACGGCAAACCGCTCGTGGGTCCAGACGGTAAGCCACTCACGCTGCAGCTTCCGGCTGGCGCGGTTGCCGTTCCTGTGTCGCCAACACGGGCTGAGCCTCAGTTTGGAGGTGGCCGCGGCCGCGGGGGCCTCGTGCCGCCGGGCGGCCTCATCACGATGGAGTTTCGCGGGACAGAGATCGGCAACATTCTAAAGTTCTTCGCGATGGCGACGAACTGGCAGATCGTGCCCGATCCGGGCCTCACTGGGCCAGTGACCATTATCAGCCCGAAGCAGCTCACCATCGATCAGGCATTTCAGGTTCTGCAGTCCACCCTGGAGGTTCGCGGGTTTGTCGGCCAGCTCGAAAAGCGCGGCGAGACCACGATCCTGAAGATCGTTCCGCTGAACGTGGCTGTGCAAACAACGGTCCAGTTGAAGAGGCCGCCGACCATCGGTCCGGACGGCAAGCCGATACCCGGCCAACCGGCAATGACCTCCGACGACTACAAAAACCAGGTTATCACCCAGGTGATCCCGATAGAGAATGTGGACGCGGGCGCGCTTTCGAAGGACCTCGCTACGCTCATCAACAAGGGCGCCAGCATCGTGGGCAGCGCGGGATCAAACGCACTCATCATCACGGACACTGCACATAATGTTCAGCGAGTCTCCGACCTCGTCGAGCTTCTCGACAAGGCGGCTGGAAGCAACGAAACTCGGCGCTTTCCCCTCAAGAACGCGGATGCGACCGAAGTGACCGCAATGATCAACAATCTGTTCAAGCAAACTCTCTCTCGGGGCCGGCCAAGCCCCGCAGGTCAGGGTGGACAGCCGGGACAACCACAGCCCCAAATGGGCCGAGACGGCCAGCCAATTCCACAGGCCCAGGAGCGCGCCGCAGTCGTCGCCGTGGCGGACACTCGAAGCAACTCAATCTATGTGGTCGCCAGCGTCGACAACATGCGCCGAGTGGAGCAGATGATCAGCGAGCTCGATGCGCCGAATACAAACGCTACCGAAACCGTTCACATCAAGGTCAATTTTGGGGACGCTATTGAGATCGCAGACACGATCAATACCGTGCTCTCGAGCGCCACGCCCGGGAGCTCCGCCGGCGGAGGCGCATCGTTTCAGCAGCGCGTCTTCGGGGGTGGCGGAGGCGGAGGATTCGGGGGTGGCGGATTCGGAGGAGGCGGGTTTGGCGGATTTGGAGGCGGTGGGCAGCAGCAGCAGCGCCAGCAGACCGTCCAGAGCACAAATCCGTTCGCAAAGGTCGTAGCCAACCCGAGAACTAACTCACTTATCGTTACAGCCACCGAAGTCTGGATGGAGAAGATCGAAGAGCTGTTGAAGGAACTTGACGTAGACGTCAAAACCGAGAGCACGACCTTCGTTGTGCCGCTGAAGAACGCTCAGGCTCAGGACGTAGCCTACATTCTGGGGCAAGCCTTCGGCACGGGAGGCAACCAAAATCAGTTCGGCGGGGGTGGCTTCGGCGGATTCTTTGGCGGTTTCGGCGGACAGCAGCCGCGGCAGCAGCGACAGCCGATTCAGCGCCGCCAGGGCGCTGGCACCGGCGGAAGAGGCGGCGGCCGCATCGCGCCAGTTGGGTTTACGAGCGGGCAGGACCCGGCGGACGGCATCCGCGGCACCATGACGGACGGTGGCTTTCTTCCTGACGCGATGGACGGGTCGGACACAAGCCGACAGTTCTTCTTTGGAGGCGGCGGCGGCGGCCAGCGCCAGATGCAGACGCCCCGATTTGGCCGCGGGCAGACGGGCGCATTCGGCAGCCTGCTTCAACTGCGAAACAATGTGGGCGTCGTGCCGGACCCAGCAAATAATGCGCTTATCATCACCACGAACCCAGAGAATAACGCCGCAATCCGAGACATAATCAGTCAGCTCGACCAGATGCCTCGGCAGGTGATGATCGAGGTGATCATCGCGGAAGCCAGCCTGGATGCCTCTCAGAAACTTGGCGTGCAGTTCGACGCAAAGGGCATCGGCAAGTTTATTGGCTCCGCCATCACCCACGGCGGCTCGTTTGGCTTCCCGCTGGGGACCAGCGGAAGTACGTCGGCGAACATAGGAACACCCATCAATCCGGGCGCTCAGTTTGGAGTTCAGGCTGCGGACGGCAAGTTCAATGGCTTGGTGCAGGCTCTGGCGAACGACATCAAGGTGAAGATTCTTGCCACTCCAAAGGTCTTCACCTCAAACAATCAGCAAGCCACGATCGACATCACTACGAACGTGCCGTATGTCACCAACTCGCAAAACGGAGGGTTCACCGGCGGTCAGAGCCTAAGCTACGACTACCTGCCCATCGGAATCCAACTCGATGTCACGCCGCGCATCACACCCGACAATCTGGTGACAATCGACGTGCTGGCTGTGGCCACGGAGTTGATTGGCTTCGATACGCTCGTCTCGGGTGCGGACGCTCAGGGAAGGCCGCAGTCGATCCTTGCACCACGATACTCCGAAAGGTCAACGGACACATCGATCAGCGTTAAGGATGGCGAGGTAGTGATCCTTGGCGGCCTGATGCGGGACAGCAAAACTCTCAACCAGAACAAGGTGCCGCTTCTGGGAGACATTCCCATCATCGGCGGCCTTTTCCGCTCCACCACCACCAATACCAATAAGACCGAACTGATGATCTTTTTGGTTCCGCATGTCGTGGAGGGTGATCGGGACAGCAAGGCGCTCGTTGACCGGCAATCTGCAAAAATCCGAAGGGCGATCCCCGAACTGCAAAAGGTACACCCATCCCTCGTGCCCACCGAGGACCCCAAAGCGCCTCGCGAGGAGAAGTCCAAGCCGGCTCCAAAGCGAACGGACGACAAGGGCCAAGCGGACGAGACCAAGCCCCGAGTAGCTCCAAACATCGACCCGGACAAAGATAAGGGATAATTCCTTAGCTGCTCGGTTACGCACGCACCAATGCACCCTTCGACTGCTCGTCGATGAGGCTGACGAGCGCTCAGGGCGAGCGGATTTGGTCTAGCCGAACGGGTTTTGGGCTCGCGCCAAATTAGATCAGACCATGTTAGGGCCGGAGCATCTGCTCCGGCCTTCTTTCTATGTCGGCTCCCGCTTCTCACCAACGTCGGCCACATCGGGCTCAGCTGGGTCAAGTTCCCAGAGTGAGGCGCGGACCCCGTCCGCGCTTGGGCGAAGTTGGTAGATGCGGTCTGCATACCGCTCGAATGTCGTGATATCGTGATGACTAATCATTAGCGTTTGTATGCCGAGCTCCCGCGTGGCATCACGAACAATCTTTACAAACTTCGGCACAAGGTCCGGTCGCAGCCAGCAGTCCTGCTCATCAAGGACGAGAAACTGCCTGTGCCGCGCAGTGTCCATCTGAGTAAGCGCGAAGAAGCGAAGTCCCACCGACAAAATGTTTGCCACGGAGCCGCCCTGGCCGCGCATGACATCCTCCGTCATTCCGTCCCGCTGAATGGAGAAGCTGAGCGAGGCCGTTCCCGCTCGGGCGGTTATCTCCACGGCGAAGCAGACCGGCTCCTGAAGGACTTCCTGGATGGCGAGGCTCAACACGTGCTGGAGCGCGCTCTGGACTGATTTGAACAGCTCGTCTCCCAGGTGCTCCAGCCGCTCCCTCACGGCGGGACCACGAGCGACTATAGCCTTAAGCGCCTCGATCTTCGCCTGCTCGGAGGCAAGCTGCTCGCGAGCGAGCGTTCGACGCGCGTTTAGCTCGACGCTGCGTATTCGCAGATCGTTCATTGTCGAGGCATGTGAGGCGACGCTCATACGGGTCTCTGCTGAAAGCACGGCTAGCCCTGCGCCTCATTTTGCAGCCCACTTTCCACAGCCGCCAGATTCGCCTGTATCTTGTCAAGTTCGCCCGCATACTCGAGAACCAGCCTCTCGTTATCGGACTCCATCTCGGCCAGCATAGTCTGTAGGGCCTTGATGTCCTTGGTGCCGTAGGCCTCGATCGCCTCCGCCTCAAGCGCGGCGAGGTTCTTGCGCGCATTCTCCAGATTTGTCTGCTCGACAGTGCGCTGCCTGTCGAGCTTCTGATACCGGGCGCTAAGCTCCTCGATGGTAGGCGCTGAACTGCTCATCTCCTATTACCTCCTTTGCGAGCGAGAGTATCTCGGCTCGAATTTCCGCTGGGTCGGAATCCAGGTTCCTGTCCAAAAAGTTCATCAGTCCCTCGCCTCCCGCCGTTCGGAGGGCGGTAAGCTCCCTCAATCCAAGCACTGTGGGTGAGACCGCCTCATCGCTTTCGGGCAGATCGCCCAGCTCATGGAATGCCTCCTCGAATGGAAGGTGCGGCACGATGTGGGTTCCGAGTCTCGGTTCTCCAGAGACAGCGTCGAATGTCAACTCCGTCACGCTTGGCTGCCTATCACGGCCTGCATCTGCTCGAGCAATCCTGGAGATGTTGCCGGGATTGATCCAAAGCGTGCCGTTGGCCATCGCCGCAGGAAGCGGCCGATGGATGTGCCCGTTCACCACGAGGTCTACTCCCTCGATGCGGTGCGGAACAAGCCGCCTCTCGCCTTCGAAGCCCGCGAACTGAACATTGTCGTGGGTAAGCCAGACCACATATCGGTTCGCATCCTGGCTGAGCGACTGAGTGTCGACCGACTTCGGCACCTTCGCGCTCCACGTGGTTCCGCCCACCACCACGGTGCGACCAGAAACCGTCCCAACCCAAGGGCCGTCCACATCGACGAGCCGAATGCACCCACTCTGGTGAAGAATTGCTAGCGACGCCTCGTCTTCCAGAGAGTTCGTGGCCACATCGTGATTGCCTACGATCCCGAGGACTGTTTGGCGTTCCAACAGGCGCATCAGCCGAACCAAGAGAGAATTGGAGTTGTCTCGCGGAAAGTGAAACAAGTCGCCCAGAAGCGCAGGCAGCAGATTCTGGCTGTTCGCGAGATCGAGCGACCATTCGAGTTTGCCCAGAATCGTCTCACAGTAGTTGTCCCGGCGAAATCCCACGGTCCGGTCGCTTAGGTGAGGATCGCCGATGAAGAGTATCCCGGAGTAGTTATCGCTGGGCACTGCCTGCTCCTGCGAGTGTCTGTTCCAGGGTTCTCGGCTGGCCGCACACTGGGCACGGAGGCGCATGCCTGCAGGCGGCTTCGAGGCTCTTGTATTCCTCTTGGCATCGCATCTCGGTTGTGCTCAAAGCACGTTGAGCCGCTGCGACTCCTTCAGAGGCCGTCTGAACCAGACGAACGCTCTTGCTCAGCGCTGAGATATCCCGTGTTGGAGGTGGCTCCTGCACCGAATGGACGATTCCGAGCCTCCGCTGAGCGGTCGCTGATGCGGATCCAGCAATCATTAGCTTGCCGATCATCGTCCGAATCTGCTCCGTGTTCTGCACCACGGCAGGCGGTCTCATCGTCTCGAGCGCCGAGTAGACGGCTCCGTGCCGAGTGGCATTGTGCCGGCATCGGAGGATGCCCAGGAGCACTCTATTGAGTGCTCGAGTGTCGGAAAGAGTTGGCGGCACGGTCAGCCCAGACGAAGCGGCAAGTCGCGCCTCGGGCCGGACTTGCGCACAAATGGCGGAATCCAGGGCGTCAACTAGCTGCCGCGCGGTGCGGGTGTCGGCCAGAGTGGGAGGACGGGTCAGTTTCGAAGAGGCGGCCACACGCGCCTGGTGAAGCGACTCTGCATAGACAGCTAACTTCAGCGCAACAACAACCTGCCGAACGTGGCCTGCCGGCTTAAGTGTTGGAACTGCTCGGAGAGAACTCAATGCGCTGGCGCGGTAGGCAATCTCCAACTCGAACCGAATCGCTTGTCCAAGCTTGGCAATGCGACCAACAAGCTGCTCGCCGGATCGCTCGAAGCCGGCAGCCTGCTGAGCCAGCTCGTCCGCACCACTAATCATCATGATGGCGCCCTCGACCGGGTCGAGGATGGAGAGCCTGTGGAGCAACTGATTCTCAGCCTTCGCGCTCGCAACGAGTTCCCTCTCACGCTGAAGGTGGCGCTGGCCGTGAAGTCGCTGCATCTCGCGGAGCTTGCCTGCGTCCGACACGGAGGCAAAGAAGGCTGCCGCATGCTTCTGGCGGTTCAGCAGAAAGATGGGTTCCTTCTGCGTTCCGATGTGTACATCCTCGGAATCGGTCGCGCTGACCTCAACTTTGTCTAGCCGAAGGGCGTCGCGTACCTCATCGGGCACTCCCCCCTTGCCCAGCCGGGAATACTCAACACCGTTGAGCCTGTAAGCAGAACTTGCCTTGCGCCGGATCCACTCAATCTCGTCGCCCTCCGCTGTGGTGACCGTTACGCGCGCTTCGCGGCACCCGTGGCGAATCATGTAGTCGCTCGAGGTGTTCTCGCACACACCGCGCAGAGCCTCCACAATCGCGCTCTTGCCGCAGTTGTTTGGTCCGACGACCACCGTCAGCCCGTCCGGGAGCTCAATGGTGGTATCCGTATGAGACATGAAGTTTGTAAGGCGAATGCTGCGAATCATATTGTCCTGCGCCTTGCTCGAAGGAGTTCGTCAGTAAGTTCAACCAACCAGGGCTCTGGACCTTCGGCGGTGAAATTGATACAGAGATACTCGAACCAGCGCGGTGAATCCGGAAACCGAGTTCTGAAGTGGCAGGACGCAAAGAAGCCCTCCTCGTGTGCTGCAAGGAGGGCCATTGTGTTGCGCGCACGCTAAGGTGCTCGTCGGGTTTACATGTGACGCACCCTTCGACTGCGCTTCGATACGGTCCTTCGACACTGCCACGATGCGGCTGTGGCTGGCTCAGGATGAGCGGAACTGCCGCGCTCAGGACGAGCGGGTTCGTGTTTGTGAACGGTCCTGGGCGTAGGCTACTGTCGGTCCTGCTGCTGCATTTGAGCGATTTTCAATCGGTTGGTCGCGCGAGCGAGGGTGGCGCTCGCGTCGCCATAGTCCACCTCGCCGCCGCGGAGGTTCTCGCGAGCCACGGCAATAGCCGCCTCGGCCCGCGCAAGATCGATGTCGGATGCGCGCTCGGCAGTATCAGCCAAGACGACGACCTTGTCGCGATTCACCTCTACAAACCCGCCGCTCGTTGCCACATACTCGACGTCGCCATTGACATGGTCGATCTTAAGCAAGCCCACGTCGAGCGCCGTCATGAGCGGGGCGTGGCCCGCCAATACGCCTAGCGAACCCTCTATCCCAGGGACGCGCACAGCGCGCACCTGGTCCGAGAATAGCACGCGCTCGGGCGTCACTAGTTCCAGCAAGAACGTTGCCATTACAGTCTCCCAGCGAGCGACCTAAACGGCCGCGAGCTGCTTCGCCTTCTCGACGGCCTCGTCGATGCCGCCAACCATATAGAACGCCTGCTCGGGCAGATCGTCGTGCTTGCCCTCCACCACTTCCTTGAACGAGCGAATGGTCTCCTTCAGCGGCACATACTTGCCCTCGACCCCCGTGAATTGGGCTGCAACTCTGAACGGCTGCGAGAGGAAGCGCTCGATTCGTCGGGCACGGGCTACGATAATCCTGTCCTCATCGGAGAGTTCGTCGATTCCAAGAATAGCGATAATGTCTTGCAGTTCCTTGTATCGCTGCAGAATCGCCTGAACGGACCGAGCGACGTTATAGTGCTCTTCCCCTAGGATTCGCGCGTCCATGATTCGCGACGTGGAGACCAGCGGATCGACTGCGGGATAGATACCCTTCTCCACGATTCGTCGCTCAAGGTAGGTGGTGGCGTCCAGGTGGGCAAATGCCGTTGCGGGAGCAGGGTCAGTTGGGTCGTCCGCCGGCACGTAAACCGCTTGGATTGAGGTGACCGAGCCCTTCTTCGTGGAGGTGATGCGCTCCTGGAGCGCCCCCATTTCGGTAGAGAGAGTGGGCTGATATCCAACGGCGCTTGGGATGCGGCCAAGGAGCGCGGAGACCTCGGAGCCTGCCTGCGTGAAGCGAAAGATATTGTCAATGAAGAGCAATACGTCCTGACCTTCAACGTCCCGAAAGTACTCAGCGATGGTCAAGCCGGAAAGTCCTACACGCAGGCGGGCTCCGGGCGGCTCGTTCATCTGGCCGAAGACCATCGCGGTCTTGCTGATTACGCCGGACTCCGTCATTTCGAGCCAGAGGTCGTTCCCCTCGCGGGTTCGCTCGCCCACTCCGGCAAATACCGAGAAGCCGCCGTGCTCGGTGGCAATGTTGGTGATAAGCTCTTGGATAAGGACCGTCTTGCCCAGCCCTGCCCCTCCGAAGAGCCCGATCTTTCCACCCTTAAGGTAGGGCGTTAGGAGGTCGATGACTTTCAGGCCCGTCTCAAGCACCTCGGTGCTGCTCGCCTGATCTTCGAACGACGGCGCAGGACGATGGATGGGCCAGCGCTCCTTCACGTTCACAGGGCCGCGCTCGTCAATAGGGTTGCCAAGAACGTTGAATACGCGGCCAAGGGTCTCGCGGCCAACCGGCACCGAGATAGGTCCGCCTTGGTCCACGGCGGGCATGCCGCGCACCAGGCCGTCCGTGGAGGCCATGGCGATGCAGCGAACCAGGTCGTTGCCGAGGTGCTGCGCCACTTCTACGGTCACGTGGATGCTGCGCGCTTCGTCGTCAATCGTGACTGCGTCGAGGATGGCCGGCAGCTCGCCGGGCGCGAAACCGAGGTCTACGACAGGGCCTTGCACCTGGACAATTCTTCCGGTGGCCATGTATGTGTGTGCTCCTTGTGGGCGGGAAATACGCGAAGACCCGTGCGTCGCCGGGCGAGTCTGTACTTTTCTTCACGAGCTTATTGCATAGTTTAGCAGGATTCGAACCTCAAAATCAACCGGCGCCAGACTGAAGCGAACGGGGGCGGAGGCGCGGGATACGTGCGAGCAGAACCTTGTCGCAAGGCAACCGGCACCGAATCACGCTCGACTTCGATATGGCGACTGAAGCCCGCCCGCCGACCGCATCCTGCAGGGTCTCCAAGCGCCCGCTGGAGTAGACGAAGGAGTGCCGGTTGCCGGAAGCGTCCTCCTGGTAGGCGATGCTCGTCACCATGCCACTGGTATTGAGAGGATACGCGAGTGTCTGACCGTCGAGCGTGCTCTCTTTCCAGTAGCTGTTGGTGGTGTCCTTCACCAGGCTGTTCAAGAGCCCTGGGGTCTTCGCGACGAACGTGCCAGACCCGTCATCCTGGAAGCTCACCAAGGAGCCGTCGCCCCGCTGCAGGGTGACAATGGCGTTCACGCCGCTCGCGACAGCCAGCAGGTTCGGAGAGATGGTGCGCCCGTAGCCGTAGGGACCGTTGTAGGTCGAGTTGCCGTTGTAGAAGTAGGCGATGTCCACATCCATGCCGGGTGAGGGCAGGTGGATCTCGGGGTCGACCAGGAGTGTGCCGTCCAGGCGAGGACCAGGGCTGAACTCGACGCACCTGCGGCAGGCAGGCGCTTCCGAGGGACGCGAAGGCGTGCCCCCAATCCCTGGAGGAAGAATCAGGGTAGGGATGCCTAACTGGTTAGGGTCGATGGTGCGGATCATGGATACTCTCTATGTTAACTCCAATACAATAAGGTCCGCAGCCCAGCGTCGAACCTCCACGACTAGCGTGCTCACATTCATGCATCGATCCGCCTAATGTATTGATGTGTCAATTCGTTCGGAATAGTGGCATATTGGGCTAATCGGTAGTTTGTACAAGCGACCAATATCACGACAATTAGGTCAATTGTGATCGACTGAGAGCATTTCAACAATGCGAGGATTCTGTGACTTGCGGGCGTAGTACTCAACCGTATTCCCGTCGTTATCGACAAGGTCTAGAGAAGCACCCAATTGCTTCAAGACCCGCACGGCCTCCACCATATCACGCTCGGCTGCGAGCATAAGTAAAGTCTTACCATTCTCATATCGTGCATCAGGATTGGCACCCTTATCAATGAGCGTTTTACCAATCTCGAGATCGCCAAGCCCTGCAACCTGCCAGAGCTGACGGTTCAGGCCGGAGCGCTGCCTCGCTACAACATAGGATACAGGAACGACAACACCGACTACAACGATGGCGAACAACAGCAGTGAACTACATCTTGATAGACCACGGTTCATCGGTAATTCCGATCGAGCTCTATTTGAGCTTAGCGCAAGGGTTCTTGAAGTTGTCTAGTACACATTCCATTCGCGGCCGAAATACGTTCTTTCTGAAATTGTCCTCTCCAGGGTTCCATATATCTAGCGCCCACTTACGACACGGAATTGGGTTCAGTTGGCAGCGACGACTTGTCCATGCAGCGGCATAAACAGCCATGACTTTGAGTGACCAATTGCAGTCAGTGCGCAGTTTCTTCAATAGTTCCGAGTCAGATTTTGGTGGGTCGAGCACCGCGAGCAACTCGGGCAAGCATCGCTTAGCAGCTTTGAATACGGCTCGTGCTGTATCCACGCCTAGCTGTACACATCCGACAGTATCCTCGAACCATAGAGTCTCACAGATATCATTCAAGGATGTGCGGAAGGAGCGTTCTACGAGGGCGGCTCCACACAAGCACTGAGGGTCTACGTCTGCAAACTTTGCTGCGTGGCAGCAATCTCCCAATTGCTTGTGATCATTCATTATCGTACAGAATGTCATGCTGTCGATGTTGCATTTGTTTGGAAGCGAGCTAAAGGAATCCTTGCACGCATCTTTGATTGTACACGAATAGCTACACGACGTGGCGTCGCCACGAATATCGTTCGAGCAACACCTACAGCACTTACCTTCCCACTCCTGTAGGCCCGATGGGTCGAAGACGTTAACAGGTGAGGCAGATGCATACTGGTATAGACACCAACTCCCACCCGCGAACCCAATCGGATCCACGCTCAACCACCGCCCCCAGTCCCTCCTCAGCTCCCGCGCCCTTACATAGCTCCTCGTGGGGCTGTCCCGGAAGTAACCCAGCGCGCCCCAGGAACGGAAGTCGAGCTTGCCGCTAGTCATGTTCAGGACTTCGGCGCCCCACGCATCGTAGATAGCCGTCTCCGTTATCGCCTGCGAACTGTTCACCATCAGGCGGCTGTGTCCTTGGAAGTCCGGGATGACAATCTTGCTTGCGTTCGAGTATCGCACCGAGAAGAGGCTGCCCCAAATGCGAGGCAGGTGCTGGTAGACCACCGGGTCGCCGGTGACGACTTGCGCGACATTCTGGTCGTCGTTCAGCAGGTTGTCGGTGCGAGTCGGCAGGACCCGCCGCACTCTCAGGCCACTCGGGTCGTAAGAGAACGTCTGCAACTGGCTGTACGCCCCGGAGTTCCATACGCTTAGCCGGTTCTCTGGGTCCCAGGTGTAGGTGTCAACGACCGTCCCGGCCTTCTCCAAGGTCATGTTGCCGTTCAGGTCGTACGAGAGCGTCGTCGGCGCGCCGCTTGCGGGCTGGACGAGGGTGAGCTGGTCCGCCGCGTTGCTGGTGTAGTTGCTGAGCGAGCCCGAGGCGGAGCGGGTGAGGCGGTTGCCTGTCGGGTCGAAGGTGAAGCTGTTGTTGTAGGCGTTCGCGCCGCTGCGTTGGTCTTTGGTGAGCTGGTAGCCTGAGTCATAACCGTAGGTCACGAGCGTCCCGTCAAGCTCCTGGACCCCGAGCCGGTTGCCGACTGGGTCGTATGACGCGGAGTAGATGGCCAGTCCCACGCCTGCAGAGGTCCTTGCGTCGAGCAGGGTGTTTCTTCCGGCGGCATCAAACGCAAACGTTATCTTCGCCCCGTTGCCCAGAACCCTCTGGCTCTCTCTGCCCAAGGCGTCATAGGTTAGAGTGGTTCGCTCATTGTACGGGTTGTGAATGGCTGAAAGGGCGTTCATCGCGTCATAGCTGTAGCTGAATATCCCGCCTGTGCCGATGACCATCGCCGCTCGGTTGCCTGCGCCGTCGAAGCTGTAGGTGAACCGGTTCGCGGCCTGGGCAAAGGCGACTCCCGTTAACTGCCCCAAGGCGTTGTAGCTGTTCGTGACTACTCCCAGTGAGTAGGCCTGAGTGGCAATCCGGCCCAGCGCATCGTAGCTGTTCGTCACCCGAGACCCGTCATGGTAGCGCACCTGGGTCTCTCTACTTGCTGCATCATAGACGTAACTCGTGGTCTTGCCGTTACCGTCAACTCGGTTAATGCGCAATCCCGTTGGCCCGTAGACGGTCGTGGTGAGAGTCCCGAGCGCGTTCTGCTCGGTTATCTGCATGTTGCGCACGTCGTAACCAAACGAGGTGAGGCAGCCCCTCGCGTTTTGGACAGCAAGCTGGTTCCCCACCGCATCGAAGACAAAGCTGGTCAGGTAGCCCCTTGCGTCCTGCTGGGACTGGACCCTGCTCAGGGCGTCGTAGACTGTGGTGACGCGGTTGCCGTTCGCATCGACCTGCGCCTGCATCCGTCCGGCGGCATCGTAGACCGGCGTGGTGCGGTACCCAAGCGGGTTGACGGCTGCAAGCGTCCGACCGTTTGCGTCGTACGAGGTTGTGTGCAGGAAGCCCAAGGCGTCCTGGACCGAGACCTGTTCCGAGGCGGCATCGTAGTTGAAGGAGGTCCGGAACCCGAGAGCATTGACGCCGGCGGAGGCTCTGCCTGCAGCGTCATAGACTGTCGTCGAGAGGTAACCTCGCGCATCCTGCCAGGCTATCTGCCTGCTCGCAGCATCGTAGACCGGGGTCGTCCGGTAACCCAGCGCATCGACGCTTGCCTGCACTCTGCCCGCGGCATCGTACTGGGTCGTGGACCGGTTGCCTAGGGCATCGACCGAGGCGATGGTGCGTCCTGCAGCGTCATAGACCGAGGTCGAGAGGTAACCCAAGGCATCCTGGAAGGCAAGGGCTCTGCCCGCTGCATCGTAGACTGTCGTGCTCAGGTTCCCGTTCGCGTCCTGGCCGGCGATGCGCCTGTTTGCTGCGTCGTAGACGGTTGTGTTGCGGTACCCCAGCATGTCCTGGCTGGCAACCATGCGACTGGCAGCGTCGTAGAGGGTCGTGCTCATCCGGCCCAGGGCATCAATGGAGCTCTGGTATCTCCCAGCGGCATCGTAATTCGTAGTCGAGCGGTAACCCAGGGCATCCACGCCCGCGATGGTTCTGTTGGCGGCGTCGTAGACGCTGGTGTATCGGTTGCCTAACGGGTCCAGGCGCGCCTCTGCTCGACCCGCGGCGTCGTAAACAGTGGTCGAACGGATTCCCAATGCATCGACCGACCCGACAGCCTGCCCCGCCGCATCGTAGACGGTTGAGCTGAGGTACCCAAGCGGGTTCTGGGAGGCGATGGTCCTGCCGACAGCGTCGTAGAGCGCGGTGCCGCGGTTGCCTAAGGGGTCGATACTTGCCTGCGCTCGCCCTAGAACGTCGTAGACCACCGTTGCAAGATTCCCGAGCGGGTCCTGGCTCGCGATGCGGTGACCGGCGGCGTCATAGACGCTCGTGCTGCGGTATCCCAGCGCGTCCACACCCGCGATGGCCCGGCTTGCCGCGTCGTAGACCGTCGTACTGCGGTAACCGAGCGGGTCCTGCTGCGCCTGTCTTCGTCCCACCTCGTCATAGAGGGTCGTCCAGCGGCTGTTCAGCGCATCGACCGAGGCGACCGGTCTCCCCGCAGCATCGTAGACCGTTGTGCTCAGGTACCCCAGCGAATCCTGTCTGGCGATGGCTCGGCCCGAGTTGTCGTATACCGTGGTAGAGCGATAGCCGAGCGGGTTCACCACCGCGACCGGCTGTCCGGACTGGCCGTAGACGGTGGTGGTCCGGTTGGCCAGGGCATCCACCTGCGCGGAGACCCTGCCAAGACTGTCGAAGACGGTGGTGCTCAGGTACCCCAGAGCGTTCTGGGAGGCAATGACCTGGTTGTTGGCGTTGTAGACCGCGGTGCTGCGGTTCCCCAGCGCATCCACCTGTGCGATGGGACGGCCCGCTGCGTCGTAGACGGTCGTCGAACGGTAACCGAGCGGGTTGACCACCGCCTCGGCTAGGCCGGCTGAGTTGTAGAGGAACGAGGTCCGGTAGCCGAGCTGGTCCACCTGCGCGGTCATGCGGCCCAGGCTGTCGTAGACGCTCGTGGCCCGGTAGCCCAGCATGTTCACCACGTCAACCGGCTTGTCGAACACATTGTAGGTCCAGGTCAAGCGCATCCCCAGCGGGTCTATCTCCACCACCTTGTTGCCCACAGAATCGTAGGCGACCGTGCGGGTATAGCCCAGCGGGTCGGTCTCCGTCAGGCGTCGGTTGTGAGAGTCGTAGGAGAAACTGCTGCGGTAGCCGAGCATGTCCACGATTCCGATGACGTTGCCTGCCGCGTCGTGGACATAGCTGGTCGTGCGGCCCGTGGGGTCCGTCGCACTCACGCGGTCCCCCAGAGAGTCGTAGCTGTACGAGACAAAACCACCCAGCGGGTCTTGGACCGAGGTCTCCTGCCCACGCGCATTGTAGAGCGTGGTGGTTCTCGTTCCTGTCGGACCGATGGCCACCTGCACCTTGCGCTTCACGCCGGTCGTGTCGAACGAGCTTCCTGCGTAGCCATAGAGCATGGTCGCAATGGTCCCGTCCGCAAAGACCATGGTCGTCGCGTTGCTGTAGGCGTCGCGCTGAACAGTGGTCATGTACCCCAAGGCATCCACCGCTCCGCCCGTGGTCCCGTTTGCATTGTAGCTGGTGGTGCAGGCGTACCCGAGCGGGTTCTGGGAGGCGGTGACCTGGCCCTGGCTGTTGCGAGTGTAAGTCAGAATGTATCCGGCCGGAGACTGCTCCTGAAGCAGGGCGAAGCTGCTGTCCATCGTCAAGGTCGCGACCTGGCCGACCGCATCAATGTGGATCATGGTCGTCGGCTGGTAGAGGTAAGTCGTTATCCCAGCACCCGCTACGTCCCGGCTGGTGATGCGGCCCTGCTGGTCATACATGTAGGTCGTTTCATAACCGTTCGGGTCGACAATCCGGGTGAGAGCGGGCAGGCCTGCCAGGTAGGCCGTCGTGTAGCCGTAGACCGTCTGGCAGCCCGAGGGGCCAATGAGCGTCGCCAGGAGAGGCTTGCCCGAGACGCTCACCGTGTCGTACTGAAACGTCGTGCGCCTGTCCGCCCAGTCTTGGATGGATTGCAGAAGGTTGTTGCCGTCGTAGGAGAACGAGACCCGTCGCCCAACTGCATCCTGCAGGGTCTCCAACCGGCCGCTGGAGTAGAGGAAGGAGTGCCGGTTGCCGGAAGCGTCCTCCTGGTAGGCGATGCTGGTGACCATCCCAGTTGTGTTCAATGGGTAGGCGAGCGTCTGTCCGTCGAGCGTGCTCTCTTTCCAGTAGCTGTTGGTGGTGTCCTTGACAAGGCTGTTCAGGAGACCTGGAGTCTTCGCCCTGAAGGTACCCGCCCCGTCATCCTGGAAGCTCACCAGCGAACCGTCGCCCCGCTGCAGGGTGACAATGGCGTTAACGCCGCTCGCAACAGCCAGCTGGTTCGGCGAGATGGTGCGACCATAGCCGTAGGGACCGTTGTAGGTCGAGTTGCCGTTGTAGAAGTAGGCGATATCCACGTCCATGCCGGGAGAGGGCAGGTGAATCTCGGGGTCGACAAGCAGAGTGCCGTCAAGGCGGGGACCGGGGCTGAACTCCACACAGCGACGGCAGGCAGGCGCTTCCCCGAACCCTGGGGGAAGTACCAGGGTCGGTATACCGAGCTGTTTAGGGTCGATGGTGCGGATCATCTCGGTCCTTCACAGTCACTCTCACGCAGCGTATTTGCGCCCGTCAACTAGCTTCCTAAGCCTCGTCGTCACTAAAGAGCCCTTACGATGTTCCTGGGATTGGCGTGGCTCAATACCGCTCGTTCGCAGGTGTGTCCCGTAAATCTGTGGGATGTCAGCCCTCACTCTCCGTGCAACCTAGCATCGATTCTCATGATCTTAGGCTCGCCATGTTCCCGGGAAAAGCATACACGCGCCCAAATGACGGCTCCAGATTGTGGTTCGCCAGAACCAATCTCCCAAACTGTTCTGGACACACGCCTCTCGTACTTGTCCGCCCACGAATGTGTAACCTGGTAGATAAGTTCGTGAAAAACCTCCATGCCCTTTGGACCCGTGCCGGGTTTATCTAGTCCACGGAGTATCGCTGACTTGGAGAGCCTCCATCGTTGTTCGACCTTTGGCCACACCGGCGTCCATTGAGCGACAAGGCGAGCCTTATTCGTGAGCAGTGGTGCAATCTTTGTTGCACTCCCGGATGCAAGAAGTCGCTTTACTCTCTTCCACTCCTTTGCTGTCACAACTCCAGCTCGCGAGGCGATCCTGGCAATCTTGGCCCCACGGTCCTCCCGGAGGAGCGCGAATGCGTGGGCGGGCACGACTAGACGTGTCACTAGCAGCAGCACAACGACAAGCCGTAATTGGCGACTGCAAATCACAATACGCCTCACTCGCCGTTCTTGCTGAAGTGCATGTAGTCCTTGGTATCTTGCCTCCAGTGTCCGCCCCATACCCAACAGTCGAACGCTCTAACGATCACTCCTTCGTCGGGAATTGCATAGCAGCATACGTTAGGCCATCTGCCACAATCAAGGTACGGATTAGGCCCGGACGTCATCGGGTTGTAGTCCTCATTTATGTCAAATGCCATGGCTTGAGAGTGAGGCGATGCGCATTTGTTAAAGAACTTAAGCCACTTCTTCTCACCGTCGCTGCCGCCGGGCCAATATGCTCGTTCCATCATCCGGATGCACTCGTTAAACCCATACAGCCCTGCGCACGAGTTGTTTTGTTTGCAGCGCCAATTGAAGTGACCCAAGGTGTGAATGGGAACTCGGCTCTCGATTGGTGCATCGTGTATCGCCTTGAACATGCGCTTTACTTCTGTAACGAGGCTCGTCCGTACGCGGACCTTCTTCGTCCGCTCAACCCAGCTACAGAATCGGCAATCATTGGGATGTGCGTGATCCCATACCTTAACTTCTATTACTTGGCTCGCAGCTTCGACTGCAGCTTTCGTATACAGCTTTGGAGGCACCGGTGCGCACAAATACTGCATGCCGGAGGGATCGAAAGCCGTAACCGGCGCGTTTGAGACATAGAGGTAGGCATTCCAATCCCCTCCAGCAAACCCAATCGGGACCACGCTCAACCACCGTCCCCAGTCCCTCCGCAGTTCCCGTGCTCGCGCGTAGCTCCTCGTCGGGCTGTCCCGGAAGTAACCCAACGCGCCCCAGGAACGGAAGTCGAGCTTGCCGCTGGTCATGTTCAGCACCTCGGCGCCCCAAGCGTCGTAGATTGCAGTCTCTGTGATGGCCTGTGAACTATTCACCATCAAGCGGCTGTGGCCCTGGAAGTCGGGAACCACAATCTTGCTCGCGTTCGAGTAACGCACCGAGAAGAGGCTGCCCCAGATTCCAGGTAGGTGCTGGTAGACCACGGGGTCACCCGTCACTATCTGCACCAGATTCTGGTCATCGTTGAGCAAGTTGTCCGTTCGCGTGGGAAGCACTCGGCGGACTCTCAGGCCCGATGGGTCCCTTCGACTGCTCGACGATACGGTCCTTCGACTCTGCCACGGTGCTGTCCTTCGTTCCCGCTGACGGCATGCGGGAATGACGCGGCTCGATACGGCTGAGCCACGCTCAGGATGAGCGGAATCTACACGATCAGAGTGAGCGGACCAGCGCTCAGGACAGGCTCCCGCGAACGTCTGCAACAGGCTGTATGCCCCGGAATTCGAGTGGCAAATGCTGTTCTGTTGACTCCGTGCCGGACCTCTGCGATCGTTAGCGACCGCTGCGGTGATCAGCCCTGCATGTGTCGCTTGCTTACCATTAGCAGCTGCGCCGGGGAGTGGCGCCCTCCTGCCTCTCTGCGACACTCGCGAAAAGTTCACGACGCCAGTACCAACCGCTGTGGCGTTCATCTCAACTTAGGTGTCCTTGTTGGACGGGATACGAACTCGGCTCCGATGCGGAAGACATGAGGCCCGATAGGCACAACAGGATTATACAGAACGAATGCCAGGGTGTCAAATGCGATCTTCAGCCCCCAAAAGCAGCAGTGCAGAAAAGCCTGCCGAGTGCATCCTGGTAGCGCCCTATCCCACCCACCGCGGATGATCCGCACCCTTGCCATCAAGGCCCTGCGTGAGCCGGCGCTGGCCCATGCCGTCCTGGTCCATCACCCAAATCTCCGCAGAACCGCCCGTCTCCGCTCGGCAGAAGACAATCTTCGAGCCATCTGGAGATGGGCTCGCCCGAAAGTCCCACCTAGCAGGTTGGCTCGACGTGAGCGCCGTCACGGAGCCATTCTGTGGACTCAAGCGGCAGATCTCCGTGCCGCCGCGCGCCGCTGCCAGGTCGAACTCCCGGTTGAAGTGGTCCGTGTCGGGCCGCTGAGCCTGATATACCCAGGGCGGCTGAGAGCCGGGGAGCTTTCGAGAGAAGAGGATGAAGCCGTCTCTCGTCCAGGCGGGCATGTTGGAGCCTCCGGCGCGGTTGTCCTTCGGACCGTACGTCGCGCCAAACCACTGGCCCTGGCCACTCGTCAGCACTCGATGCTCGGAACCATCTGGGCGGCCCACGCAGATGTCCGACCAGTCGTGGCCTGGGTCCTGCTTGAAGTGGCAATCCTGATAGAGAATCCACTTGCCGTCCGGCGACCAGCTTGTGCCGAAGTAGAGATGGTCCGGGTGCCCGGCAATTCGCACGCGGTTCGAGCCGTCCACATCGCTGGTCCACACTTCATATCCGCGCGGACTGGCCAAGTGAAAGGCAACTCTGCGTCCATCTGGACTCAGGCTCAGGCCGTAGGGCAGGCCCTCTCCTGCCTTCGTAAACTCTTTCGCGTTGCCACCGTCGAGGTCCATGCTGAATATCTGACCCACCCTGTTTCGAACCACCTGAACAAGCAGCCGCGTGTCGCTCACCAGCAGCGCAGGAGTGTAGAACGGCGCCATGCGATCTGTGGTCGCAATCTCCGTTAAGGTCTTCTTGTCCAGGTGGTATATCCAGAGATGCGTGGGAGTCTGAGTGTAGAACTCCTCGAAAGGCTTGCCGGGTCCATCTCGCCGCTGCTCCATGCTCAGGAAGACGACTCGTCGCCCATCCGAGAACGACGGTCCCGGCTGCCATGTGACCTGATCCTTCACCTTGAAGTCGAACACGTGCAGTCCGGAGCCGTCCGCATTCATCATCGCTGTCTTGCCCGCGGAGGTGAAGAAGCAACGTAACGGCTTGCTGCTGCAGACTGAGAGCCCAGTCAGGAGGCTCGTTGGCATAAGTGCTGCCCCAGCTATCCCTCCCAATACCGCGCGTCGACCTATCATCTCGTTCAAAAGTTGCACACCTCTCTTGGGGCCCAACCAGTACCCGTTCCAGTCTCAACTCGTCATTCGTCAGTCATCCTTGCCCGTCGGTGTGTCGCCTGCTGTCTTGACGCCGTTGACCTCTTCGCGACTTCGCGGCTTCGCGTGAGGCCGCCCTTGCCGTGTCCGTCTCCGGTTCCCGGTCCTCCGTCAGCCCTTCTCAGCGTACGCCCGCT
>VFKD01000156.1 GCA_009885735.1 bacterium | reverse complement strand
TCGGTCTGAGGCAGAGCCTCGCTAGATCTCTTGAGTCCGAAAAGATGCTGTAGCTGTGTCAAGTGTAGAGAACCGGTCCAGATTCTCAATCCATCGCTACAGACCCATCACTGTCACCCTGAGCGAAGCCACAGCCGTATCGTGGCGTAGTCGAAGGGTCCATCAACGCCAGATCGGATACGCCCGGATGCACAGTGTGCATCCGGGCCCAGATGGCTCCCAACTCTTGCAGCGAACGACTACGGACTCAGCTTGAGCAGAATGCCCGTCGCGTCGAATCCCCACTTCTTCACGCCTTCGGGGGTCCACATCGACATCGAGATGGCGTTGTTGATACCGCCCTTCAGCCACACTTCGGTGACAAATACGCGCGGTTTGGTGTTGAACACGATGTCGGCGGTGAACTTCGCGTAGTCAGCAGAGATGTCCCAGTCGGACATCTTCTTCGCGACAATCTTGAACCCTGTGGTGTCCTGGTAGCCCATCGAACTATAGGTGGTGCCGTTGTAGGTGTAGACCATGCCGGATACGTAGCAGGTCTTGCCTTCCGCAGCGATGGTGCCCGAGAATGAGGCATGAATCTTGAAGGTGGCTGCCTGAGCCGGCCGCGCGGCAACCAGCGCGAGAGCGGCAACGGCAGCAAACGCTATGGTGATCTTGCGAAACATGTGATCTAGTCTCCCTTAGTTTACGGGGACCTGCGCAGATGCTCCCTGCGAGCCGGTTGCACGGGTCCGTCTGTTACAAGGAGATGGTTCCACTCGCCAACCAACCGCATACTCGGCAAATGTACCGGTTCCACCCGCGACCGCAGGCGTTACCCTGTAAATGACTGTAAAGAGGCTAGTGAGGGCTCGAAATCCCAGTAAATCTACTTGGTAGCGAAAAAACTTCAACTATTTTTGGCCCCCAGGCACACTTACCTGGAATCTGGCACGGTTCTTGCAGGGTACTCTAGTAGATGTATCAGTACCGTAACGCGCTCTCATCATGGGTGGATGGACATGGCCAGTCCAGCCGAATCACCGCGATGTGCGCGCGGCGCGCCGTGCTACAGATGTCATATTGTCGCAAACCTATCTCAACGGATGTATCAGAAGAGTTGGACGAAAGGAGCAAAGCATGAAGTTGTCTAGATGTATTGCCGGAGCAGTTCTTGCTCTGGGCCTAGTGGGAGGAACGAGGGCAGACGCGGCCACGTTTGCATCGTTCTCGTTTGTGGGGCCGTCGAAGTTCACGCTGCTGGGTGACCAGACCTTTAGCGTGAGCACGGTGGTGAACTTCAACTATGTCGCTCAGGGTGATGTGACCATTCCGGACACGCTTACGCACAGTGCGGACTTGGTGATCATCGGCTCGCTCGACCCAGGAACTGCCGTTTCAGTACTGGGCACGAAGATTCAGAGCGGTAGTGTTGCAGCTTTTACCATCACCGGTAATGACGCAGGTGACATTCCGTACTTCGGCATGAACCTGCTTTCGGGCAGTTCGTCCGCCATAGTGATGGCAGGGTCTGCCGCATCGGGTGGCATCACGACCACCCAGCCGCCGGACAGCGTCGCGTTTGCATCGGACTTCATTTCGGCAGGCGGCTTCGGCTTCGAACGCAGTTGGAGTTGGTCGCTGACGGATGTCTCTCCGGTCTTCGGCATCTCGGGAGCAGGCAACATTAAACCGTTCACCGCCAGCATCTCGGGCGTCTTCGCGGCCAGCCCCGTTCCGGAGCCGGGCACGGTGGCGATGCTTGTTGGAATGGGCGTTGCAGGGAGCCTGGTCGCTCTTCGCCGCAAGCGCAACTAGTCCTTACCTGTATCCTGAACTCTTTAGGCGCGATAGTCGCCAAAGCCGCCCCTTCAACGGGGCGGCTTTTGTTTTGCCGATCATCGGGTAGTTACCTGGCAAAGTTGCTGGAATTCAATCTCTAAGCACCGTATTTTTGCCTCCCAGTGCTCTTGCCTGGAATCTGGCACGGTTCTTGCATGGTACTCTTGTAGCAGTAACAGGAACAAACGCGCTTATCCTCGGGTCTACGGACATGGCCGGTCCGAGTTGGTGCAACCCGTTCCGCGCGGCGCGCTGTGCAAGTCTGATGTGCCTATTGCCGCAAATACTATGCTAACGATTGTATAGTACGGTTTCTCGAAAGGAGCCAATCATGAAGCTCGGAAGATGTGTGGCCGGCGCGGTTCTCGCGCTCGGTCTGGCAGGAGGAATGAAGGCAAACGCGGCCACGTTTGCATCGTTCTCGTTTGTGGGTCCTACCAAGTTCAGCCTGAATGGGGCGGGCGTGTTCTCGGTTAGCACGGTTGTGAACTTCAACTACGTTGCTAATGTGGATGTGGCTGTGCCGGACACGCTGGTACACAGCGCTGACCTGGTCATTCTCGGCTCGCTCACCCCAGGAACCGGCGTTTCGGTGCTTGGCACGAAGCTTCAGCCGGGAAGCGTTGCTTCGTTCAGCATCACGGGTAACGACGCCGGAGACCTGCCGTACTTTGGCTTCAACCTCCTCTCTGGAAGCTCGTCCGGCATCATCATGGCCGGCTCGGCAGCCTCTGGTGGAATCAACACCACGCAGCCGCCCGACAGCGTCGCATTCACGTCCGACTTCATTCTCCCCTCGGGCTTCGGCAACGAGCGAAGCTGGAGTTGGTCGCTGACGGATGTCTCGCCTGTCTTCGCGCTGACCGGCGCACTCAACATTCGGGCGTTTGATTCAAGCATCTCGGGCGTCTTCGCTGCCAGCCCGGTACCGGAGCCTGGCACGATGGCGATGTTGGTCGGAATGGGTGTTGCGGGGAGCCTAGTCGCTCTTCGCCGCAAGCGCGCCTAACCGTCGTTCCCATCTCACCTCCTGCAGTATCTAGCGGTACTTGAATTGGGCCGCCCCTCTCCGGGGCGGCCCTTGTTTTCGCGGTTCGTGGAACAATCCCGTAGTTTTAGCCGGAGACATACCGCCCCTTCCACCGTATACTCACTACACGACACCGAGCCTGATGCGCAATCGCCTGCAAATCATACCGGTTTCCGCGGAACTCTCGACTTTGGCACGCTGTTTGCATGTATGAGAAGTAGACCGGTTCAGCGAACGGCCATGAGCTGAGCCAACATTAGCCTCTAATAACTGGGAGATGGGAAAATGTTATCGAAGAAGTTGTTCAGTGTTGTAGCTGCGTTTGGCGCCCTTGCTCTAGCCGGCTCCGCGAACGCGGCGACGTTCGCATCGTTCTCGTTCGTCGGTCCGACCCTGTTCGAGCTGCAAGCAGATCAGTCGTTCTCGGTAATCACCAATGTCACGTTCAACTATGCGTTTCAGGGTGACGTGGCAGTTCCGGACAATGCTCCACATGGCGCACAGCTAACCATGGCAGGGTCGCTGACGGGTGGTACTGGAGTGAGTATCCTTGGAACCAAGCTTCAGCCCGGCGTCCTGTCCAGCTTCAGCATCATCGGCAACGATGCCCTTGACATTCCGTACTTTGGAATGAACATGCTGTCTGGCGGTTCGTCTGCGATAACAATGGTCGGTACGGCAGCATCTGGCGGCATGAACAGCAGCCAGCCGCCTGACGCCATCGCGTTCACATCGGACTTTATCGGTTCGTTTGGCAGCATCCGGAGCTTTAGCTTCTCGCTCACGGATGTATCTCCGGTATTCGCACTGACCGGCGCCAACAACATCCGAAAGTTCGATTCCAGCATCAGCGGTGTGTTTGCCGCCGAGGCCGTACCGGAGCCCGGCACGATGGCGATGCTGGTGGGAATGGGAGTTGCGGGCAGCCTGGTGGCTATCCGCCGACGCCGCGCAGTCAAGTAGTCCTCGCTCTTCGGAGCGAACCACCGAGAGCCCGGGCGCTATCGCCCGGGCTCTCTTTTTGTGTTTAGAACACACGGTCAATTTGGCTCACGCGGAGGCGCGGACACTCGGCGGCTCCGAGTCAGCCCAACTTGGAAATTGGGGTAGCGTGAGGCGCCTGAATTGGTGAAATCGATCTTATCGTTGACGGCGGACCCTCTCCCAGGCGCTCGTACATCCGACCCTCACCCCAACCCTCTCCCTCGCCGCTCGTTCCTCGCTAGGGAGAGGGAGTCAGTGGGTGAGGCGCCGTTCACCCCTCTCCTCGGCCCTTTTGAGGAGAGGGGTCGGGGGTGAGGTGCCCTTGACGTTCGCCCTTCTCCGCGTTCCCCGCGCCTCCGCGCGAGATCACGTCCCGGGCCGGATCACCCTGTCAATCGCCACCACCTGGCGCAGGAGCGCCTCCAGTCGGTCCAACGGCCACATGGTTGCAGCGTCTGAGAGTCCGCGCTCCGGGTCTGGATGGACCTCCATGAAGAGCGCATCAATCCCGACGGCGGATGCCGCACGCGCCAAGTACGGGATTGCCTCCCGATTGCCCCCCGTGCTGGTCCCAGCCGCCCCCGGTTGCTGCGCGCTGTGCGTCGCATCGAAGCAGACCGGATGCCCGAAGGAGCGCAGCACGGGCAAGCCCGCCATATCCACCACCAGCGTGTTGTATCCAAAGCTCACGCCCCGCTCGGTGAGCATCACATTGGTGTTGCCTGTCTCTAGCACCTTGGCCAGCACGTTCTTCATGTCCTTAGGCGCCAGGAACTGGCCCTTCTTGATGTTGACGCACCTGCCGGTCTCGCCTGCGGCATGCAGCAAGTCCGTCTGCCTGCACAGAAACGCAGGAATCTGCAGCACGTCCACTACCTCGGCAGCGGGCTTCGCCTGCCACGACTCGTGAATGTCTGTGACCACCGGCATGCCAAACTCAGCTTTGATCGCGGCAAGTACCGCCAAACCCTCCTCCATCCCGCTGCCGCGAAACGAACCTCCGGAGGTGCGGTTCGCCTTGTCGAAGGACGCCTTGAACAGGTAGTTCATTCCAACGCGAGTCGCGATCGCCGCCACCTGCGAAGCGATGTGGCGGCAAAGGTCCAGGCTCTCTGCGACGCACGGGCCTGCTATCAACGTGAGATTCGCTGCTCCATCCCCAATCCTGATCTCTTGAATATTAACTGCCGACAATTGTTTAGACCCTCCGGGGTATTGACGAGCGTAAGTTGAGCATGGTATTATAGATGTTCAACCAGTTTGCTGCAAGGCTAAGACGAGGCTAGTAGGCGCAAGGTCGCGGTTCCAGAGAGTTGCCGGATGGTGCGAGGCAACGCCGCAATGCGCCGAATCTCCCCTCCGAGCCGATCTGCTGAACGGCGCATACAAGTGCGCTCACTAGGTGGATACGGGTGCGCCCGATATCGCGCATGAGTGGTGTGGATGTCCAGTTTACCTGGACCCTGCGGCCTATCGCCGCAGCCGCACTATAAGGGTGGTACCGCGTGAGACATGGTCTCTCGTCCCTTGGGGATGAGGGGCCTTTTTGTTTGTGTATTGCTAATTCGTCCTTTGAAAGGACCCAAGAGACCATGAAGCTTTCAGGTGCGCAGATTATGCTGGAGTGCCTCCGCCAGGAGGGGGTGAAGCACATCTTCGGATATCCCGGCGGTGCCGTACTCCCGATCTATGATGCGCTGTACGACTATAAGGACATCACTCACATTC
>VFKD01000627.1 GCA_009885735.1 bacterium | reverse complement strand
TCATAAGGGTCACTCCAGTAGAAAGACAACACTATTGGAGTATTCGACAGTATGGCGATGATCTCCTCCTTTGGACAGAAGAGTGGGACTTTTCGGCGGAGCTTCTAGCCTAGGGATTCCCGATATTGGAGAGCATGGCACGGAGAATGATCTCGTCGGCGTCCTGTTCTAGAAGGTAACCGTTCGCCTGCAGCGCGCGGGCATGTAGAGTCACCTGATTAACGTAGTCAGCGTGGTTCGTCAAGTTGCCCGCGAGATCAACCTGTCCACCCAAGAGCGCACGAGGGATTCTACGTATTTGTGTTTGCTCATGGTGTTGCACGCCCTCGATCCATCTGGACCGAGGGCGCTAGACGCGGCCCCTCCTGGCCGTACTATGAAGTCTGCACGACCCAAACAGGCTGTTCCAGAACCGGCTAGTAGTCGATAGTCCCACGGACATTGACCGAGATTGTTCCGTCGGGCAGCAACTGGCCCGCCAGGATTGCCGAGCCGAAGGCGTTTGCGAAGCGGCCGGTGCCTCCGACGTAGCTGACGGTCGCTGTAATCACCCCGGTCAAGCCGTTCAATTCCCCAGAAACGACCGCATGGAGCTCATCGCCGTTGGCTGCGGTGTAGACTATCGAGCTTTCGACGTGCAGCACTGCGGGGTTGCTGGTGGGCGAGAACGAGACAGTCCCTGCTTCGGTGTAGCTTCCCAGATGTGTAGCATGTCCGGTGCCGACGAAGGTGGTTGGACTTACGAAGTGCACGTTGCCCCTCGACGAATGCGGGCGCTCCGTGGCCGCGGCTTTGTCGGTGAATCCAATCAGGCTGATGACAGCAATTGCGATACTGAAGAGGCGGGAAGCGTAAGTACTCATGGCAGGGCTCCTTTGGTTAGTGTCCTACTGGGATTTCCCAGTAGGTTTTCTGCCCACGAGCGTCGTGGGCTCCGGTTATTGATCTTCGTGATCGCGCAGTTGACCACAAAGCGTGACGTCCTAGTCTTAGTCTCTAAACTCGTAAGTCGGCCCAGCCACTACGGCCATCTTGGTCCGAAACTGAGTATGGCTCCGCACCCCTCTCTCTACGGATTCCCGATATCGGAATCCATTGCCTGCTGAATGATCGCGTCGGCATCCGCTTCAAGAAGGTAACCCTGCGCCTGTAGTGTACGGGCATGGAAGGTCACCTGACCGACGTAATCGGTGTGGCTGGCGAAGGTGTCGGTGAGGTCAACGTGCCCACCCCCGATCATTCGGAAGATGCCAAGGAACGTACCGTCGGCGTAGGACGGGTCCAGTGGAATGTACTGATTCTGGCCGACGGCAACCTCCGGCAGGCGGTAGGCGGTTGTCTCTTCGGGCTGCCCTCCGACATAGCGGACCAGGGCGTTCCCTTTGGCATCGCGGGCGATGGTGGTATCATTCGGAGCTCCGAGCCAAAGAGTTGGCGGCGGGGCGATCCCGTCGCACCATCTGTTTCCGGCAACGAAGAGCGCCCGAACGAACGGCGTCCATTCTGCTGGGTTGGCCTTCTCCGGGTCCGGGAGTCCAAACTCAGCGACATCGATATTGCGGATATGCGAAGCGCCCGCGAACTCGTAATTGCGGTAGTTCGGTTCCTCATGCCTCGCCTTGTGTCCCATGGAGGCCATCAATTCCGTCTCCGATTGGAAATCGATTTCCAGCCCCGCCCCTGCAAGCGGCGCGACCTCCGAGTTTGAAAATCCGATTTTATTCCCCGACGGACGGGAGTATCCGTTGCTGCATCCCCCAACGAGTGAGAAGTCGAACAGGCCCTTGCCCATCTGGAGCCGCAAGAGCCCCCTGAGCCTGGTACCTCCTGCGGAATACGAGAACGCCGCCCGCCGTTGGATAGCACCGAGGACTTGAAGCGCAACCGGATCAGTCCGCAGCGCCTTCACGTAATCCACGACGATATCGAACTCGTCTCCCTCCGACTTGATGAATTCCGAGGAGGTGTTGAGCAGGCCATCGGACCACGGCCTGTAAGTATCGACGACTGCCGACCTTTTTCCAATGCCCGCCGGGTCGCACCGAACCGTCGCATACGAGAGGCCGAGCCCGAAGAGGAAGTCGTCTTTCATGATGTAGCGGGCGTCAGGCTGCTCCTGGCCAACGGCGGTAGGAATCGTGGATCGGACGAGCCAGTCGAAGAGAAGCAGGCCATTGCCCTGGCCCGGGATCTGCGGCGCGATGATCTGGCAAGGCACCCGGTATGGTCGCCCATTGGACGTGGCGCCGTTGAACATAGCCTCATACCGAGTGTACTGGACGCCCCTGAACATCCCGTGCGGAGCGGATACCAGCGTACTCGCGTCAATACGTCCTGCCGCATGCGACTGTGGAGCGGCTGTTGCCACGGCTGCTGCTACTACAACTGCGGTGAGAATCTTGCTTAACGACGAAAACATGGAAACTCTCCTGTGGGAAATGTAAGCGGCTATGTAGGTGCTGAGGCTGTAAGTGCGTTCCTTCTGGCACCGATGTCCAAAGCGATCTCCTGCGGCTAGAAGCCACCGTTGCCGTGCACCTCTGCGACCACTGGATGTGACTAAGGTATATCTATCATATCTGCAGGGCGTATCCCGAAACGTAACCGAAACCATAGGATATGCGTTACCAGTGGTCGAATCTCGCAGAGAGTTCGTTGGGAGGAGTCCATGTGTCGAAAGCTGATGTCCATGCCAGGACCCTGAAATTACGGCTCTTCGGAACCTTTCAGGCTTGCCTGGGCGAGAAGCCGCTCCCGCCGCTGAGATCACGCAAAGGCGATTGGCTGCTGGCGCTGCTTGTGCTGCGTGGCTCTGCGGTTTCCCGTTTGTGGCTTGCCGGCACGCTGTGGCCCGAGAGCGAGGAGAGCCGCGCCCTTCTCTACCTCCGCCGCGAGCTCACTTACATCCGTAAGGCCCTCGGCGAGGAATCGGACCGTATCGTCTCAACGGGCCGCTCCCTTCACCTCGATCTCGCTGGGGTGGACTGCGACGTCGCTCAGTTCGACGCGGCGATCGTCCGAGCCGATGAGTCTTCGCTCGATCTGGCTGTTTCGGTCTACTGCGGCACGCTGCTGGAAGGATGCTACGAGGAATGGGTGACGCTTGAGCGCTCATCCCGCGAGCAGGCCTATCTCAACGCGCTGGAAAGACTTGCCGAATCGGCCGCCTTACGAGGCGATAGCTCTGTCGCGGTCAGTCGTCTGCGGGCCGTTGTTGCCGTGGACCCGCTTCGAGAATCCACACAGCGGGCGCTCATGAAGGCTCTCGCGGACATTGGCGATTCGGCAGCGGCCATCCAGGTTTATCGTGACCTGCGACTTTGTCTCCGCAATACGCTGAACACTGAAGCCGATCCCGAGACAACGTTGGCGTTCCACCGAATCCACGACAGTGCGCGTCGCCGCACACAGTCAGCCTCACAGGCGACACGGACGAGCCGTGAGCCGCGAATCACGCGCATCCCGGTTCCCCTCACGCCGCTGATCGGAAGAAGCCAAGAGATGTGGGAGGTGCGGCAGCGGCTTCGGAAGTCCCGACTCCTCACTTTGACAGGAACCGGCGGAGTAGGCAAGACTCGCCTTGCCATCGAGATTGCGGAGGCGATGAAGGACGACTTTGCAGGCGGTGCGTGCTTCGTCGAGCTTGCGCAGTTCAACGACCCTGCCCTCGTCGCTCGAGAAGTGATGGAGGCACTGGGCCTGAAATCAGACGCCCGACGAACCCCGGTGGAGACTCTGGTTGACCGCCTCGCGAGTTCCGATCTGCTTCTGGTATTGGACAACTGCGAGCACCTTGTCCAGCCGTGCGCGGAGTTGGCCGGCTCGCTCCTCGCCGCCTGCCCGCACCTCCGAATCCTCACGACGAGCCGCCAGCCGCTCGGAATCGCGGGCGAATCCGTGTGGCCTGTGCCGCCCCTCGCCGTACCCCCGGAGGCGCAGAGCGTTGTGAACAGATGCAAAGACCTTATCGCGGAGTACGTGGAATACGAGGCAGTCGCCCTGTTTGTTGAGCGGGCACAGCAAATCCGTTCTGACTTCACCCTGACGGTCCACAATGTGGAGGCTGTATCGCAAGTGTGCCGACGACTGGACGGGATTCCGCTTGCCATCGAGCTGGCTGCAGCGCGAGTTCGCTCGCTCACAGTGGAGGATATCGACAGCAGACTTGACGAGCGGTTCCAGCTGCTCACCGGAGGTTCACGTACCGCTCTGCCTCGCCACCAGACTCTCCGCTCACTTGTTGACTGGAGCTATGACCTGCTGACAGATCCCGAGAGAGCGCTGTTCTGCCGCCTATCCGCCTTCGCAGGCGGGTGGACGCTCGAGGCGGCAGAGAAGGTCTGCGCTGGAGGCCCGGTGGACCAACGGGAAGTACTCGACCTCCTCACTTCGCTTACCGACAAGAGCCTGGTGGCGGCGGAAACCGTCGGTCCGAGAGTTAGGTATCGGCTGCTCGAGACCATGCGCCAGTATGCGCGTGACCGTATGGTCGCTTCCGGCGACGTCATTAGGTGGCGGGACCGGCACCTCGCATTCTTTGTTACGCTGGCCGAGGCGGCGGAACCGCACCTGGTCGCGCCGGATCAGCAGAAATGGCTGGACTTGCTGGAAAAGGACCACGACAACATACGAGCTGCGCTTCAGTGGAGCAGGGAGGAGCGCTCTGCCGATGAATCCGGCCTGCGACTTTCGGGCGCTCTCTGGCGCTTCTGGGTCGTACGGGGCTATGTCGGCGAGGGGCGCGCGCGGTTAACCGGTTTTCTCGAGAATAAGTCGGTGCAGCCGCGTTCAACGAGTCGAGCGAAGGCGCTTTACGGAGCTGGAAATCTCGCCTCGCAGCAGGGTGACAATGCAAGCGCACGAGTACTCTTCGAGGAGAGTCTGGTGATCTCCCGCGAAATAGGTGAACGTCACTGCATTGCCATGTCGCTGAATGGCCTCGGATTGGTTGAGAGCCGCATGGGCAACTATGTCGGCGCTCAGGGACATTACGAGGACAGCCTCGCGATGTTCCGGCAGATTGGCGACCAACGCGGCATCGCACTGGCATTGAACAACCTCGGCGACATCGCCTCTAAGCAAGGGGACTCCGCAGGAGCTCACTCGTTGTATTCGGAGGGCCTCGCTATTCGGCGCGAGATCGCCGACGTGTGGGGAATTGCGAACTCGTTAGGCAACCTGGGAACTCTGGCATTTGAAAACGGGGACCTATCCAGCGGCCGCGAACTTCTCGACGAGAGCCTCACGATTCGCCGGGAGATCGGTGACAGGGGAGGCATTGCCTGGTGCCTGATCGATCTGGGAAGCGTTGTAAGCGAACAGCGCGACTTTGCGTTTGCCCGCAGGCTTTTCGAGGAGAGCATGACCATCGAGCGCGAGCTTGGGGAACTGCCAGGCGTTGCCGAATCGCTCAATGGTATTGCTAGCGTGGAAGCTGCAGCCGCTAATCCCCTCTGGGCAGCCAAGATATGGGGAGCGGCAGAGCGGCTCCGGGAGGAGATATCAGCACCGATGCCGCCTATCGAACGACTCCGCTACGAGGCACAGGTCGCCACTGCGCGCACCGTACTCCGAGACAATTCCGCCTTTGATGCCGCGTGGCAAGCGGGGCGAGCGATGACAATAGAGCAAGCGATCGAACTCGCGACTCTAAGGTACGAAGAGTGAACGATCCACCTCTCTCCCGGCATGCCGGATTGCGGCAAGTGGACAACGAACGCTTCAACAATCCGCCTACCGATGCTAAGACGGCAGTACGCGACTAGGTGCCGGGCCCGCTCGCACCCTCTGGGACCGGGATGCTTCAATCAGCGCGAAGACGTCTTCGACCATGATTGTCGACGTTCACACTCTTCGCCTTCCTCCTGGCTATAAGAGTCCACCGCGCTTGCGGAGTATCCACTCCAGAACAAGCGGGAATACGAACAGGACGAGCAGCAGCGGAGAGTCCCAAAGCTCGAAGTCGCTGCGGCTCACCACCACCTGGGTGTCGCTTTTCAGCTCGTCCACCCACGTTCCAAGCTGCTCGGGCCGCCGATACTTGCCTCCGCCCGCCGAGGCTATCTGCTTCAGCAGGACCTCGTTCATCTCTGGCTGCAGGTCTTCGAGCGCGACGCTTTTCACGCTGAACGTTGTCCTTGCAATGGCCGTCGGCGCGGCGGGCGAGGCTAGCTCCACCACTGTCTCTCCCACGCGCTCGGCCGTCATCTCCGCCTGATAGAGCCCCGGGGTTCCTGCCGACGCCCTAAACGTAACGGCAACGGGCCTGCCCTTGCCCACGCGAACTCGACCCTCCACCGACGCTGCACGCACCGGCCTGTAGAATGCATCCAGCAGGCGCGCGCCAAGAGTCACTCGCTCGCCCAACAGGTACTCTGACCGCTCCACGGTCACCTGAGCGAAGCGGTTGCCTCCGGGCGGCTCTTGGGGCGTCATAGCCCGAAGCATTTGGCCCCAATAGCGATAGAACCACTTGTCGCCCACTCGGTAGCGCCAAAGCCAGGTGCTGTCCACCAGGGACATGAGGCAGCGTCCTGCGCCGAACCGCTGTACAGCAAGGACGATGCGCTTGCCGGACGAATTGCTGCGCAGTGAATTGACCGCAAGCACGGTGGCGCCGGGCTTCGCTCGAAGCACGCCGAGGTTCCAGTACATGCCCGGCAGCTCGGTCCAGACGCGCGCGTTTGCCGAGGGTTCCGGCAGTAGCCGAAGCAGAGGGTCCTGCCGTCCTGCAGCGGTGAGCTCCATCCTAAACGGCTCATCGGTTATCACCTGTTCGGCAACATCTGGAAGCACCGCTGGGAGGACGGACTCCAGGGGCGTGCCACGGTAGGCCATCGGCATATGCCGGTCGCCCGCTATCACCACCAGGCTGCCGCCCTTCTCCTCCACGAACCGCCGAATGAGCCGAATCTGAGTCTCGTTGAAGTAGGCGCGCGGCACGTCCCCAAGCACGAGGATGTCGAACCCGAAGAGCCCCTTCTCGTCCTTTGGGAAGCCATAGAGTGGGACATTGCCTTCGCCGCCCAGCGCGGCGCTCGCGGAGACCAGCAGGCAGCTAAACGATATCTGCCGGTCCCGCAGAATGGCGTTCTTCAGATACCGGTACTCCCATCTCGGGTCCCCTTCTACATAGAGGACTTTGAGCTTCTTGGTGACCACCTGCTGCTTGAATGCTCGCCGATTGTTCCCCCGGCTTAGCTCTCCAGGCAGAACCTGAGCAGCCACTGTGTAGTTGAAGCTGCCCGCGACGGTTGGCGTGAAGTTGAAGGT
>VFKD01000380.1 GCA_009885735.1 bacterium | reverse complement strand
TTTGGCACAGCCGGGACGGCCATGGGATCGTGGTTCAGGAAGGCAAAAAGCGCGCTGAAGCTGACCGCGAAACTGCACCCCGGTGCGTAGTCTACATGCGGGCCGAAACATCCCCAAGACAGCGTTTGGGCGATGGTTGGCGGAAGCGGGTATGGGACCCGGCGACGTCCTGTTCGCCGTGTTCACGCTCTTTATCATCATTGCCTTAGTCGCGTCCACACTCAGTAGAATTGGCGGAAGAGATCCCAGGCTGCCGCACAAGGTCTATCCAACTGTAGAGCACAAGACGAACAAACGGCAGATTGACAACATGGACGAGCAAAGGCGGCGGTCGGCGCAGGCTCTGGCGGAGCTGAGGCTAAAGGGCGTTGGTTTGGATGCGAAGGTCGAACTTCAGTACGTTTTCCACTCCGACAAGGAGAGCAATGCCAAGCTGCTCCGCAGTAGTCTCTTGGAGCGCGGATATAGAGTTGAGGTCCAGCGTCGAGTGGACGGGGATAATCAGTTCGACGTAAAGGGCTGGACGACACTTGTCCTGATGACGGAGACGGAACTGATTGGCTGGACCGGGCAGATGTGCCGTATGGGTATAGACTTTGACTGCGTGTTCGCTGGATGGGGCGTAGACGGCAAGAAGCCGTGACGGACACACTCCACTGTTGCCCATCAGGTGACGGCATTAGCGTTTGGCATTTCCTCGAGATCCAAGCTCCTTGAGCACAGCAACTGCTGTGGCCGAGTGAATTGGATGAAAAGCCGGGTTCAGGCTAAGCGCTTGGCAGAGATACTTCTTCGCGGCATTGCGGTCACCCATCCCCTTGCTGATCAGTCCGGCATGAAACAGGAATCCGGCCTCTGGTGTCTTTAGCCGAAGGGCATCACGAGAGTACTTGAGCGCCTCTGCTGACTTGCCAGCCTTATGCAGGCACCGGGCCAGAGTATCCGTGGCGCAGACACTCTTTGTTTGATGTCTATTCGCATTGAGTGACCTTGGTCGCCTCGACAAGAGTCCCATTGTAGTCCCCCAGATCTACGGCTGTTGGTCGACCCGTTGCGTGTCCCGCGTGTTCTTCGCTCTTGCGCAGGCCTTCAAGTCGCGCGATCCGCCGATGCGCACTCGGCAGGTTTGTGACTGCTGTGGCGCGAATCTTGACCTACACCACGAGACCAGATTCGGCTAACCAATGCGGCTAACCAGGAGTTGCTGCGGGTCATTCGCCCGATGAAAGGACCAACATTGATGACCGAAGCAACTCTGTACAAGTGACTTGGCAGCTATGATGAGATTGCGGCCGTGGCGGCGGCGATTGTGGAGCGGCTTCGGGCGGAAGTCGTTGAGTGCTAGACGGAGGCAGGCTATTGGAGCGCTGTCAATGAACTGTATCAAGGAGCCAAACTTAAGGGGATGCTTCTGATGAGTAGAGTAGGCGCCGTGCATTCGCTCTATCGATATCCGGTCAAGAGCATGCGTGGAGAAGAGGTGGCGGAACTGCACGTTGGCTTCGCTGGAATCTATGGCGACCGCATGGTTGCGATCCGAAGTTCGACTGCGATTAAGGGGTTTCCGTACCTAACGGCAAGAGACCAGCGCAGTCTCCTGCAATTTCAGCCGCGCTTCCGCCATCCGGAGCGTGCAGCCATGCCGCCAAACCTCGCTGAAGCAGAGAGTTTGGGTCCAGGGCTCACCGTCGCGCCGGCAGATCCGGGCGATCTGGAGTTATACGTCGAAGCGCATTCCGGCGAGACGTTCGGCATTGATGATCCTGCATTGCTTCAGTTGTTATCGTCCGAACTCAAGGATGATCCGAAGTTGAGCATGGTTCGATCAGACCGTGCGCTTACGGACTGCCGCCCGATCTCGCTTTTCTCTGTTCAGACCGCATTCGCCCTTGGTGCGGAGTTGGAGATGGATGTCGACCCTAGAAGCTCCGCCGAAAAGTCCCACTCTTCTGTCCAAAGGAGGAGATCATCGCCATACTGTCGAATACTCCAATAGTGTTGTCTTTCTACTGGAGTGACCCTTATGA
>VFKD01000622.1 GCA_009885735.1 bacterium | reverse complement strand
TCCGCAGGGTTTCCCGCCCATCATCCGCACATGAACAGCTTTCTGGGCGTGCCAATATGTCGCGGAGAACAGATAATCGGAAGTCTCTATCTCACCGAGAGTCTTCATGGCGACTTTACCGCCGAGGATGAGGCTGCCGTATTGGCGCTTGCGGACTATGCTGCGGTGGCGATTCACTACCAGAGGGTGCTTGCGAGCGACCGGGCGCTGGTTCATGGAATGATCACGGCCCAGGAGGAGGAGCGCCGAGGAATCGCGTACGAACTTCATGACGGCCTAACGCAGTATGTCATGGCGTCTCACGCATTCCTTCAGTCCTTCCTTGTAGATTGGCAAAAGACGAACTCCAGCGGGGATTCATCCGACCTTCAGAAAGCAATATCCTTACTGGGAAGCGCGGTGACAGAATCGCGCAGGCTGGTGAACGGGCTGCGATCTCTCGCGCTGGACGAGCTTGGTCTGGCCGGAGCAATATCTCAGATTACTGCGGAAGAGAAGGAGAGGGCAGGCTGGAAATCAATCGAATTCAAGGAGAATCTGGGTGCGCAGCGGTTTGGCGCCCATCTCGAAGCAGCGGTATTCCGCATTGTTCAAGAAGCGCTTACGAATGCCAGGAAGCACGCGAATGCCGATCGCGTTGATATTGATCTCCAGCTCGTCGCTATGCCTGCGTCGGCGGACCTACAATTAGTTTTGAGAGTGGCGGACAACGGGTGTGGGTTCGACCCCGGCAGTCGGCGTTCGGACTATTCCCATATCGGCCTGCCCGGAATGGCCGAGCGCGCGCGCCTTGTATTCGGTACCCTGAGGATTGTCAGCGCGTCGGGCGCGGGTACGGTTATTGAGGCGGAATTCTCCGTACCCGCTTCGCCAAACCAATCGCACGTATCCAGGAGCGCGACATGACAGATAATCAAAGTAACAGCGAGGTGCTCTCGATCCGCGTGATGCTGGTGGATGACCACGAGATATGGCGCGACGGAGTGAAGTCTATGCTAAAGGAGAGCGAATTCCTGGTGGTGGGCGAAGCGGGTGGTGGACGAGAGGCGATCAAGCGTCTTTCGGAGTGTTCACCTCGGCTCGTGCTGCTCGATATTCGCATGCCTGAGGGCGATGGCTTCGAGGCTCTGGGCAAGATTAAGGCCCTGGACGCCACGATCGCCGTCCTAATGCTCTCCACGTACGAGAATCCGACCTTCATCGCCAAGGCCGTCGCGGCAGGCGCGAGCGGCTACCTCCTAAAGGGATGCTCCAGAGACGAACTGCTCGGCGCTCTGCGGGCGGTTGCCAACGGCGACACGCTCATCTCGGCGGAAGATCTGGTTCGCTCACTCAGAAGCGTGAGCGAGGCGACCGCGGAATCGACCGATCTCTTCCAGCCCCTCACCGCCCGCGAGCAGGAGGTGCTGCGGCTCGTGGCAACCGGCCTTACGAACCGCGAGATAGGCAGCGTCCTCTTCATCTCCGAAGGAACAGCCAAGACCCACATCGAGCACATCATCGGCAAGCTCGGCGTTTCAGACAGGGTGCAAGCGGCTGTGTGGGCAGCCCGCCATGGACTGGCCTCAG
>VFKD01000131.1 GCA_009885735.1 bacterium | reverse complement strand
TCGACATGATGGGCGGCCTCGTCTGCAGCGAGCAGGTGATGCTCGCGCTGATAGCCACAGGCCTCTCGCGCGAGGAGGCCTACACCACGGTCCAGAGAAACGCCGCGAAGGCGTGGGCAGGAGAGCAGTTTCAGGCCGCAATCGGGAGCGACCCGGTTGTTCTTGAGCGGCTCACACCCGAACAGGTTGTGGATTGTTTCGATGTGTCGCACCACCTGCAGAACCTCGAACACACGTTCGAGCAGCTTGGCATCTAGCGCGCGAAGGTGGAACGTCGGTACTCCGGTAAGCTCAGCGACCGGCCCGCACCGGGCTGCGCCCCTACGCGCTCACATTCGGCGCATAGCCTCATGAAGCCACGGTTCAAGAGGTTGTGCGTTTGAACCAGGTGGACTTTGTTCGCACAGACCGTAGGTGGGCGTTTTGGGTTGCCGTCTTCGCAATGGCGCTCACGCTCCTCCCGTACCTTGCCGGGAAGTTCCTGGAGGGAGCGCACCCGTCGCTTGCGCGGTTCCTTTGGCTGGGATACAACCTAGACGATAGCAGCGTCTACCTGAGCTGGATGCGACAGGCCGCAGATGGCCACTTCTACCAGCGCAATCTCTTCACCACCGAGAGCCAACTCGGCCATCAGTTTAATGCCTTCTTTCTGCTCCTTGGCAACATCGCTCGATTTGGTCATCTCCCGCTCATCCTGGTCTACCACTTGGCCAGGCTGGCACTGGGCCTTGCATTCCTGCGCTCCGTCTGGTGGCTCAGCGAGTTGGTGTTGTCTGATCATCGCGCACGCCGCTGGGCATACTTGCTCGTCTGCTTTTCGGCTGGGCTCGGGTGGATTCCGGGCATATGGAGGCAGGATGGAGCCAGCTCTCCCGTGGACGTCTGGCAGCCGGAGGCAATCACATTCCTGAGCCTCTACCAGAGTCCGCTCTTCCTGGTGTCGATGCTGCTCATGGTGGGAGTGCTTGGCTGGATGCTGGTCGCCGAGCGCGAGCGCAGGATGCGATACGCGGTGTTTGCAGGACTCTGCGGGCTGATCCTTGGAAACGTTCACACCTACGATGTCATCACGCTCATCTCCGTTTGGACCGCTTATCTCCTCGTGCGAGCGGCACAGCAGCGCAGGTTCGATGCCCAAAGTTGGCTGCGCGGCATCGTCGCAGGCGGGCTGGCGTGCGTCAGCAGCGCGCAGATGCTCTACCTGGTTCGCGCGGACGATGCCTTCGGCAAGAGAGTGGCGGTCGAAACGCTCTCGCCGCCGTTCATGCATTATGTTCTTGGATACGGCCTGCTCGTGCCGTTGGCCATCTTCGGCGCACGACGTCTCATTCTAGACGCCCGAAGCCGTTCCGCTGCTGAACCCGTTCAGGACACAGCAAGTGGTCCGCTGTTTCTCATCGTGTGGGCGGTCGTAAATGTGGCCGTGGCCTACCTGCCGGTTGCGTTCCAACGGAAGATGCTGATGGGAGCTCACCTGCCCATTGCCATGCTTGCCGGAGTGGCCCTTGTTCAGTTGGCGCCGGCACTGCGGCCATTGGGAAGGTTCGCCACGGTAGGGGTCGTGGGCCTGCTCTCCCTGACGAACTGGAGGTTTCTAGCTCGCGACATCCACAACTTTCAGTCTAACTCAGGCCAAAGCGGCATTCAGCGGCCCTACCTCTACCAGGGCGAGATCGCGGCGCTTGAGTGGATTCGCGAGCATACGCCGGAGGGAACGCGAGTTCAGCCGCTGCCGTGGATCAGGATTGACGCCGCGAACAAGGTCTCGTTTATCGATACCACGGTTGCCTGCCTCACGCCGGGACTAACCGGACGCCCAGTGAATGCCGGCCACTGGGGCGAGACGCCGAACTTTGGGGAGACCATGGGCCGGTGGCGGACGTTTGTACTGCCGAACACGACCGACGAGGCACGGCGACAGCTTTTGGAGCAGACAGGAGTTCGCTACCTGGTCTTCTCACAGAAGAGACCCGAGACCAACGGCGGCGACGGAGCTAACCAACTGGTGGGTGCATTTCTGGGCGACCTTCCACCCTACCTGAAGCGGGTGCCGGAGGCGTGCAACTCTGAAGCCGACGTGATAGAGGTAAACCTCGCAGCACCGTCCGATTAGGCGGGCGCTTGGGATGAGCCGCAGCCAACTCTCATAGTCTACAGCAGCCATTAGTCGCTGCGGCTTTTCAGGTAGAATCGTCGAAAGTCATCGGCACGCATGGCTGTTTGCAAAGCGCTCCGAGCCTCGATTCTCGACCAATTACATGAAGGAGAGTAGTCATGTCCCTACGAATCAACGACACAGCGCCGAATTTCGACGCGGAGACCACCCAAGGCAGCATCAACTTCCACGAGTGGATGGGTGACGGCTGGGCCATCCTCTTCTCGCACCCGAAGGACTTTACGCCCGTATGCACCACGGAGCTCGGCTACATGGCCGGCCTGGAACCGGACTTTAAGGCGCGCAATGTGAAGCTCATCGGGCTGAGCATCGACCCCGTGAGCAGCCATGGCAAATGGGCTGCGGACATTGAGGAGACCCAGGGCCATCGCGTCAACTACCCGATGATCGGCGACCCCGAGTTGAAGGTAGCGAAGCTCTACAACATGCTTCCGGCCGACGCGGGCGACACCTCCGACGGGCGCACCGCGGCAGACAATTCGACGGTTCGAACCGTCTTCGTGGTGGGGCCGGACAAGAAGATCAAGCTGATGCTGATCTACCCGATGAGCACCGGGCGCAACTTCGACGAAGTGCTGCGCGTCATCGACTCGATGCAGCTCACGGCCAAGCACAAGGTGGCCACGCCAGTGAACTGGAAGCCGGGCGAGGACGTGATTATTCTCCCGTCGGTCTCGGACGAGGATGCGAAGGCCAAGTTCCCCGATGGCTGGAAGGCGCCGAAGCCCTACCTGCGGATTGTCCCGCAGCCGAAGTAGCAGGTCGGTCTAGCTCCACACGACCTATTGCGGCCTCCGATTCACGAGCGTGAATCGGGGGCCGCCGTCGTCTCGGCAGACGAGAACCTCGGCCTGTGGTATGATTCCAATAGGTGTTAGGAGGGCAGCTGGGCTAAAATGGATACAATAGATCCGTGGAGTGTCCGGTTCAGTCATGACAGCATCTGTAACACCTTCCGCGATGGTCGGACTATCGATGAACTAGCATTCGCAGTGCGGGCAGGCATAGTGTCCGCTTTCGATGTGGAGGCGATTCGGCTGGTTGAGCGAGACAGCAGGCTTTACACTCTGGACAATCGCCGCCTTGAGGCATTTCGGCGAGCGGATGTGGCAGTGGCGTACCGGATGGCTACAGCCGAAGAGGCGGAGGACGCAGCGTTGAAGTTTACGTCACATAATGACGGTTTGTCGATCCGAGTGAGGTAAGTATGGCAACAGTACACAAAACAGCGCGTGATATGGTCGATGGAGTTGGCTCGAAGCAAGAGTTTGTTGCATTCATCCGCGAGATGAACGATGACCTGCGCCGCTGCCCCGACCAGTGGGAAAATCCTACCCTGGACCGATATCTTGAGGCTATGGCCGCGTGGGTCGAGGATATGGACGGTTATTACCTTAATCGTGGAGAGGCCGTTCCCCAACAACCGACCTGGAAGGTTCTCGCCGATATCCTCATGGCCGCCAAGATGTATGAGTAGCCGCCCCAGTTCGCACGGTCGGAGCCAGGCTCAACCCTAAAGGATTGCCGCATGCTCGGACTGATTCTGCTCCTGTGCATAGGTCGGCCGCTTGCCGCTCCGCCGCCACCACCGAATGTCGTCCTCATCGTCTCGGACGATCAGGGATGGGAGGACTTCGGCTTCATGGGCCACCCATCGATCAAGACGCCGAACCTAGACCGCCTGGCTCGGGAAAGCGCGCTCTTTCCCAACGGGTACGTGCCAACCTCCCTCTGCCGTGCAAGTCTGGCCACTCTCCTGACCGGGCTCTACGCCCACCAACACAAGATCTGCTGCAACGACCCGCCGGAAGGCGTGGACCGCTCCCTGATGCTGCCTTTCCTGCGCGACGCGCCGACAGTCCCGCGGTTACTTGGCAAGGCAGGTTACAGCTCCCTTCAGACGGGGAAGTTCTGGGAAGGTCACTTCTCAAACGGCGGCTTCACACACGGGATGACCGTCAACCAGAAGCAGGGACGCCACGGAGACGTGGGGCTCGAGATTGGGCGCGACACGATGCAGCCGATTTATGACTTCATCAAAGACTCCACCTCGGGAGCGGACAGGCGACCCTTCTTCGTCTGGTACGCTCCCATGCTTCCGCATGAACCGCATAACCCTCCGGAACACCTGCTCAAGAAGTATCGCCAGGAGGGGCGAAACGACAAGCTGGCGCGGTATTGGGCGATGTGCGAATGGTTCGACGAGACCTGTGGGCAGCTCCTGGACCACCTAGACGAGAAAGGCCTGCGAGACAACACAATTGTCATGTTCGTCGTGGACAATGGCTGGATACAAGAGACCGGTGAGCGGCGGACGACTCGCGGCAACTTTGCTCCGAAGAGCAAGCTCTCGCCGTATGATGGGGGTTTGCGGTTTCCGCTCATGATTCGGTGGCCGGGGCATGTGAAACCGGGACGGTACTCGGACCTGGTCTCCACGATCGACATCGCGCCAACGGTTCTCGCCGCCGCGGGGGTGAAATCTGGCTCGCGGCTGCCCGGGCTGAATCTGCTTGGTGCGGCGAGTGGCCGCGGTCCGCTGCCGCGTAAGAGCGTCTTCGGAGAGATATTCGAGCACACAGCCGTCGATTTGCAGAAGCCTGAGCTCAACCTGACGCATCGGTGGGTGCGGGAGGGACGCTGGAAGCTGATAGCTCCAGAAGCGGGCGCAAAGGAGCTCTATGACCTGACTGCCGATCCGCGCGAGGAGCACGATCTGGCGAGGGAGAACCCTAAGGTCGTGTCGCGCCTGCTCGCTGCCCTGGACAGATGGTGGGCGGGACGAGGGAAGCAGTAGGCTGGTCACCGCCTAGAATGCCGATGAAGAACTTGGCTCTTTGGCCCTGCGGTTGAAACCGCGGCTGTAAACGTCACAAAGTGCCCCTCCGGGCACTACACACTTAATCCACGGAGGTGGATTTCGTGTCCTTTACAGCCGCGACTTTAGTCGCAGGTTTGGATTCGCGAGTGTTTCATCACACTTCTTTAGCCCGCATTCTCACTCAACTTGTTGAGACGAACTGGGTTTATGCTTCCGTATTACTTTGTGTGGCAAAGCACTTGCCTCGACTGAAAGCAGCATCACCCCACACATTGGAGGGCATCGCACGTGAATCCAAAGACGGTTCTCGCATTCAGGTTGATCGGCTGGTCGGCAGGCATTGGCCTTCTTGGCGCTGTTCTCCTTAAAGGATCTCCCTGGGGCATCAACGCGCCGCTCTTCGTCGCGGCTCTAGCGTGTGCCATTGTCGCCGCTGCGAAGAGCAGAGAGCTGCCAGGACAGAGGCTCGGATGCGTCCTTCTGGCTCTCTCGATCGTGTTTGCGAGCGGACTTGCGTGGCGAGACTCAGCTACGCTTAGGTTCCTCGACGCTTCGGCGGCGGTAATCTGCCTGGTGCTTGGCACGCTCGCGCTCAGGATGTCCCGCCTACCGGACGGCGGGTTCCTCTCGCACCTGTTCTCCATGGGTCGGATCGGACGAGATGCGGCGTTTGGAATGCCTGGGATCGTTGTGAATGAGGTGGATTGGGTGGAGCTTCCCCGCCCGACCTGGACTCGCCACCTTAAGTCTGTGGCGCGCGGACTTGCGGTCGCGGTCCCTGTGCTTCTCGTCTTTGGAGGGCTTCTGGCCTCGGCGGATGCAGCCTTCGAGTCGCTCTTGTCCATTCCGCTCGACATAGATGGACAGTTAATCGCGACTTACGTTGGAATCGGATCTGTCTGTATGTGGATCACCGGCGGGCTCCTGCGCGGCACAGCCTTTGGCGAGGATCCAGAGGTTCGCAAGCCTCTGCAGGTGGCGCTTACCGCAGGGATCGTCGAGGTTGGAATAGTGCTGGGTACCCTCAACCTGCTGTTCCTCGCGTTTGTCGGCGTGCAGTTGACATACCTGTTCGGCAGCAACGAGTTTGTGGTGAACGGTCCCTCCTACGCGGAATATGCACGCCGGGGCTTCTTTGAGCTGGTTGCGGTTACCGCGCTCGCACTGCCGGTCATTCTCGTGTCGCGTTCGCTTCTGCGGGATGGAAGGGCAGCCGCCCACCGCGTCTTCGCTGCGCTTTCTGGAACCCTCATCGTACTTCTATTCGTTGTGATGGCCTCGGCGGTTCAAAGGATGAACCTCTACACCGCGCAGTATGGCCTCAC
>VFKD01000360.1 GCA_009885735.1 bacterium | reverse complement strand
GAATCCCGGCACAAGCCCAAGCATATTGCTCAGGTAGACAAAGAAGAACAGAGAGCCGATGAGCGGGACATACTTCTCGCCGCCCGGCCCGATGATTCCACGAGTGAAATTCACCATCGCCTCGGTGATAAATTCACCGAAGTTCTGAGCGCCGCGCGGGATGGCCGCCAGCTTCCGAGTGGCCGCCGTGGCGAACCCAATCATCAGGATGGCCACCACCAGCCCGTTCATGAAGAGAAGGCCCGGCTCTGGAATGTCTCCCAGCTTCGCCTCGTGGTGTGCGCCCGCAGCGTGCGACTCCGTCGCAGCGTGGGTTTCACCGCCGGCTGGAGCCGCGTGCTCGTCGCCCGCCTGGGCGAGTTTTAGAGGCTTGAGATCTCTCGGCATGCTTTCTCTCCCGCGCTCAAGTTGGCGCGCTCAAGCATTTGTGCTCCCACAACCTTCAGTACAATCACGATGGGTACCAAGGCAACTCCAACAAATACAGCAAACGGATTCACGAGCGGCGAGACCATCGAGAAGCTGAGCACTCCCGCATAGATCGGAAGCTTCGCAACCATCAACATTCCCAGCAGGAACTTCGAGAAGGGATTTGCGCCGGCTGTCAGCCTGGGTACCGCCCAGTGAAGCGACCACAGGCTGAAGAGACCCAAGGCGGAACCAATGGTGAGGCCGAGTGCAATAGTCATGTCGCCGCGCACGCCAAACACCAGCACAAAGAGCGCGGAGAGCCAGAATGTCGTACGCAAGGTGCGTTCAGGCAAAGTCGGTTGAGGCATATTTCTCCCTATTCCCAGAGAGCGGCCATGGACCATCTGCCGCCGGTTATTCGTATCGTTCGCACGCCTACTTGTTGAGCCTGTTTGCTATGCGAATCATGTTTACAAATCCTGCTACGGAACCCAACACTGCCCCTATGAGCGTGGCATTGGGCGCTGAGTGCAGCTTGTCATCCAGCAACGCGCCGCCGAGTGTCAAAACAACTATCGGCGCAATGAGCGCGGTGGGAATGATGTACGCAAGACCCGCCTTATAGCCCTCGTCCGTGGGCTTAGCGGCTCTCGACGGTCGCTTCGGCAGCGTCGGCTTGTAGACCGGCACCTCCGGCAACTCTTGGGGCGACGCGGTATTCTCCGCGCCGCTATCTTCTGTGGCTCTGCCCTCTGGGGACATGGCAACCATGGTACCACATTGGACCCTCAGACTCCCGCCTATCGCGTTCATCGGGATCCGTCTCCCAGCTTGAACTTGGCATGAAGCAGCCGTACGGCATGCTCAGCCTCATTCTCGGGCACTAGGCAAGAGATAGAAGACTCACTGTCCGCCACCTGATGCACCGGTATTCCCGCCTCGGTGAGCGTCTCGTACACCGTCGCCATCACGCCGGGCACCTGGCGATGCTTGCCGGCAACGACGGAGACCATCGTGCCGTTCTCGAAGGCGGTTCCTGGCACGTCCACCACATCTACGAAACTCTCGAGAGACTTGAGCAGCGGGCGCTGGTTTCGGTATGCCAGGTCCAGCCCCTCCAGGAACTTAAAGATATAGAGAGTGCTTGCCGGACGCTTGGCAGGGTCAGCGCCTACCGGCACCACCATTCCGTCCAGCAGGTCGCGCGCCGTTGCGTACATATCGCGCGAGACCGCGAACGAGAAGGCCGTGGGACTAAAGCTGGTAAGGAATATGTTCACGTCTGCCCGTGCCATGAGGCGATAGACCTCTTGCTCCACCGCGGGCTTGTCTGCCTCGTTTGGAATCTCGAGACGGATGAATGCGATTCGGCCCGAGTGGGTTACACCGGTCACTCGGCTTCGCACATGCTCCAGAGCGTCGGAATCGGCCACGATGCGGGTGCCAGGGTGGTCACTGAAGGTGGACTTCACCCAGAGAGGAATTCCGCGGTCCATGGCAATCTCGGCAGCTCGCGGGTGAACCACTTTCGCGCCAAGGTGCGCGATCTCGGCAAGCTCTTCGTAGGTGCAGACGTCGAGGGTCGTTGCGTCCGGCACCATGTCCGGGTCCGCCGTCTTGACGCCGTCCACGTCTGTGTAGATCTCTACGGCCGCTGCGTTCAGCGCCGCGCCGAGTGCGCTCGCTGTGGTGTCGCTGCCGCCCCGCCCGAGCGTCGTAATGCTACCGTGCTCGCTCTCCTCGGTAACGGTGGTCACACCCTGAAATCCGCAGACGACCGGAGTGATTCCCGCTTCCAGCGCGTTCACTATCGACTGAGGATGCAGGCTCACAATGCGCGCATTGCCGAACGCGCCGTCCGTGATGATGCCGGCTTGGCCGCCGGAGAGCGCCACTGCCGGCCGCCCCATGGATTGCAGAGTGACAGCCATCACCGCGGTGGAGATAATCTCGCCGCAGGCCATCATCATGTCCATCTCGCGCGGGTGCGGGGGAAACGCCGCATCGATCTGCCTGAGCTCGCGAACCAGAGTGTCTGTAGCGTAAGGAGCGCCAAGCCGGCCAATAGCGGAGACGACCACCACAACGTCGTACCCCGCCTCCTTCGCGGCAATCACCTTGCGCGCTGCAAGCTTGCGGTGCTCCGGGCGGTCCACCGAGGTGCCGCCAAACTTCTGGACGAGGATCTTACCCATTGGAGCCATCCAGCCCGAACGCTCCATTGAGGCATGCTACGGCTGCGGAAGCAAACTTCTGGTCGATGAGGCACTGGACTGAATTGTGCGAGTCGCCAATTGCATGAACCCTCGCGCCAGCCTCGGCCAGCGCATCAGCAATAGAGACGAGAACGCCGGTGAGATCCCGCATGTTGTTGGCAACCACTGTAACCAGCGCGAGATTCTCCCTCACCTTGCAATCCAGACCCGCGGCTGCAATGGCCGCACGGGCGCGAGGTAAGTTCTGGGTGTAGAGTCCGAAAGTTACAGCGGTGCGGTGCAGCTTGATGAGGAAGATCGGCACCTCAGCCTCTGCCATTGAGCGGAAAACCGAGAGGGCGCTTGCACCCGGAGAGTCGCCCGTCTGAACCACCAGGTGCGCTAGATCAGCCTCCGAGCGGATCGCGTATACTCCGCGCTCACGCTCGAAGAGAACCTCTCTGCCGGATTGGTGTTCGATCGACATCGGACCTCTCGCTGACTTTGTGCTTTATTTCTCAATCACTATACCCAACGTTCGCATCGCGAGTCAATACGCGCAACCGCGAGACTATGCTGTTGTTCCACAATTGCGTTGAGGTTACTAGAGACCGCACCTGATGGAGCAGACTGTGCGATTTGTCACATAGGTTTCACGTGAACTATGTGACAAATAAGACCAATAGGACCTATGCAGTCGTCCGAGGATGCCCCTTCGCGAAACAGCACAAGAGATAGATCCCCTCGCCCGACTTGAACTGGGTGTGTACGATGGAACCTGGCGAGCCGGCGAACTGCTCGAACTTCGAGCGCAGGAAGCGGGGAACTCGGGCCGCAATGAACTTCGCCTTTGCCTCGCCGACCATCTCGAGCGCCTCGACTACATTGGGCGAAATCACACGGCGTGAAACGAGCGTGAAGCCGGCTCCGAGAACGGCGTTTACCGCCGTCTCGATCTCTGCCTTCGTTCGGAAGTCGGTCCACACAAAATGACCGCCCGGCGCCAGAACGCGAAACACCTGCGCGGCGAAGTTCGCCATGGAGCCATAGCAGTGCGATGATTCGACATTGATCACAACGTCGAACTCGCCTTCGGCCAAGGGCAGATTCTCCGCATCGCCCTGCTTGAACTGCAGATTCGGCGTCGAGTACGTCTTTGCGCAGAGCTCAACCGCAGTCGAGGAGTAGTCCACGCCCACCATTCGCGCCGGCTTGTGAGTGCGGGCAATGTAGTCCGCCCCTCCCCCACGGCCGCTGCCAACCTCCAGCACGCGCTTGCCTGCGAGCGGGACCGTGGAGGCGACCTGATCATAGAGCTGTATGCAGGCACGGTCCTTCTCATCGGCTGCCTCGAGCTGCAGGCGCGGCTCCGCCGGGTCGAGCGGAGCGTAGCCATAGTTCATGTAGCGGAAGTCTTCGGCTGTGTACTTGCGCGAGACGATCTGATACCAGAAGCGCCACAGTCCGCGCCTCGCGGCGGGAAACGCATTGGATATCACGGCGAGCAGCTTGAGAATCATGCGGGTGGCTCCGGGACCGGGTAAGCGGAAGGGGTAACGTGGGCTGGGGCTATTCTACCCCTTCCCGACATAAGCAACTGGATGCTCCCACGCTGGTGACCGTGGACGGACGGGTGAGTGACGCAGAGAATTCGACGTAGCATCCAGGCTGTTGACCGGCACTTCACACCCGCTTACTCATGTACATAGGCCCAATCCCCAATCCTCTCGAGGCTGCCCCCGTATCCGCCCTCGGGATAGTTCTGGAGCGGGAAGTACAGGAACTGGTCGAAGTTCAGACCATAGGCGACGCGCACCACGAGCACCCATGGATTGCCATCATAACGCGCGGCGTTGTCGCCAGCGTAGTACTTGTATTGCGGATACGCCGCCATACCGGTGCCGGGAACAGCCGGGAGGAACTCCGGAACGAGATCGGCCAGCTTGGGCGGCGGCTTGCGGTACCGAGTCTCATAGGCACGTATGGCTTGAACCAGCGGTGCGTTACGCTCAGCAGCGCCTCGGAAAATTGACATCCGAACGCGCATGCCAACTCTTGCTCCGGCAAACACTGCATAGAACAGAACGACAGATGCTATGAAGACGCGCAGGGCAGTGGAGCGAAGAGACCGAAAGAACAGCAGGAAGGGCGCGACGAACAAGCCAGCCAAGGCAGGAAGCGACGTAAGTAGCACCCCTGACATTATGATAAAGAGTAACTCAGCTCCCGCTGGAACAAATACAAGATACTGCAACAGTGGGATCAGCGCTATTGGGCTCCCGCACACCGCGAGGAGCCAGCCATTCGGCCATGAAAGTATTCTCCGGATCGTCACCATTCGTGGTCGCCTCAAAGCTCCAGCCTGGGTCTGCGGGCGCAGTCGCGTCTAGCCGATGGCTCGGAGCCCGTGCCGCGCTTGACAAACAGATTGTACGAGAAGGATCATGTTATGTCAATCGCGACCGTTGCCCTTTCGAATGGCCGGCAACCCGGCGGTTGACCGGATGCACCGTCGCCTAGCACCTCAACCGCAGAGAAACCTGCAAGACGCCCATTCACGCTTATTGAGTGAGTCCTGCGCGCAACACCGCGACGCAAGCCCACTCGGATGTATAATGAAGCGGCGCGGCGCGGGCCTTGGTGCCGCTGCACGACGTCTATACGCGAGGAACAGACCATGGACCCACGACGAGAACACGAACTGCTCCTGACCCGACGGCAACTCTTCGGGCGAACCGCCACTGGGATAGGCACGGCCGCGCTTGCGAGCCTGCTCAACGCGGATGCGTTCGCGTCACCGGATGCGCACGCCGCGGGCTACAACGGCATCCTTGCCAAGCCGCATTTCCCTGCCAAGGCGAAGCGCGTCATCTACCTGTTCCAGTCCGGCGCGCCGTCGCACATCGATCTCTTCGACTATAAACCGCAACTCAAGGAGCAGCAGGGCAAGGAGCTGCCTGCCTCGGTCCGCATGGGCCAGAGAATTACCGGAATGACCTCGGGCCAGAAGGCCTTCCCCTGCGCCTCATCCATTTTCAAGTTCAACCCGCACGGCAAGTCCGGCATCTACCTCAGCGAGATCCTGCCGCACATTGGGTCCATTGCAGACGAGATGGCGCTTGTGCGGTCGGTCCACACCGAGGCCATCAACCACGATCCTGCCATCACCTTCATCCAGACCGGCTCGCAGCAGCCGGGACGGCCAAGCATCGGAAGCTGGATGTCCTATGGTCTCGGCTCCGAGAACAAGGACCTTCCGGCCTACATCGTGCTCATCTCGCAGGGAAGTGGCAATCCGAACGACCAGCCGCTCTTCGGTCGACTTTGGGCTGCAGGGTTCATCCCGTCGGTTCACCAGGGCGTGAAGCTCCGCTCGGTAGGCGATCCGGTTCTCTACCTTGGAAACCCACCCGGAATTGACTCCACCAGCCGACGGCGAATGCTCGACAGTGTGGCCGCGCTGAACCAGATGGCGTCGCAGAAGTTCGGAGACCCGGAGATCAATACGCGCATCGCACAATATGAGATGGCCTACCGGATGCAGTCCTCCGTTCCGGACCTGATGGATCTCAGCAAGGAGCCTGCCTCCACTTTCGAGGCCTATGGACCCGACAGCAAGAAGCCAGGAACATTCGGGGCAAACTGCCTACTGGCTCGCCGACTGGTGGAGCGAGGCGTGCGCTTCGTTCAGCTCTTCCACCGAGGCTGGGACCAGCATGGCGACTTGCCGAAGCAGATCCGCGGTCAAGCAAAAGATACCGATCAGCCCTCTGCGGCCCTCGTGAAGGACCTCAAGCAGCGCGGTATGCTGGATGACACCCTCGTTATCTGGGGCGGAGAGTTTGGCAGAACGGTCTACAGCCAGGGCGCGCTGACGGCAGACAACTATGGACGAGACCACCACGGCCGCTGCTTCAGCGTGT
>VFKD01000022.1 GCA_009885735.1 bacterium | reverse complement strand
GGGACTACGATACTTGGAAGCCCTCACGTACGGATGGAACCTGGCACAACGAGCGCGAAACGTGAACCAAGATTAGCTCCCTAGCGAGGAACGAGCGGCGAGGGAGAGGGTTGGGGTGAGGGTCCGCCGTTGACCTTCTCCGCGCCTCCGCGTGAGAGTGCCCTTGTCGGTCTCCCGTCGCCGTTTCTGCCCACTGCCCACTGCCCACTGCCTACTGCCTCACGTACACCGCCTCCACCGCGAGCGCCTCTTCGCCATCCGGCGTAATGTTGTGCATCACCAGCTTAAACGAGGCCTCGTCTACAGGCACGACAGTTATTCTCCAGCCCCAGTCCGGCTCCGGCGGCGCGGCATACGAACCAACGACCGTCACGCTGCCGTCCGGAAGCGCCTCGCCCTTGCACGTCATGAACGTGCTGTCCATGTGCCACGAGTCTATCCAAAATGCGGTGACGTTCGGCTCCTCATCCTCGTGGCCCAGCACCAGAAGCCCGTCCTGCGGGCCGCCCTCCGCCCAGTCATACGCAAGCTCAAAGAACTTGCCCTGCGCGCGAAAGCGGACCGTGGCGGTGGTTTCGCATTCCAGCGGCTTCGCGCCCGGTTCGAGCCAGACTCGGTTTGCCCCCTGCCATTCGCCTACGAGATGTTCAAGGCTCGACGGTGTGCTCATGCTTGGTTTCCTCCAATCCCCAGTTATTCGCGAGAAGGAATGACAGTCCCTATGTTGAAGAAGACAGTACTAGGAATTTCGAGGGCTGGCGATTAGGCTGAGCCCCCGCAGGAGGATAAGAATGGCAACCGAGGGACGAGCGGCGCTGCTGAATGTGCCGGGCGAAGATGTGGTGATCGAAGAGATATTGCTGGACGCGCCGGGACCCGGCGAAGTTCAGGTTCGACTTGCAGCCAGCGGAGTCTGCCACACAGACTTGACGGTGAAGAACCTGAAGGGCAACGGCATGCGCTTCCCCATCGTGCTGGGGCACGAGGGCGCAGGATACGTAGAGCAAGTGGGCGAGGGAGTGACGCACCTGAAGGAAGGCGACCCGGTCGTCATCGCCTATCGCGCGCCTTGCGAGCAGTGCCCTGCCTGCCGCCGTGGAGACCCTCGCCACTGCTACGCGGCCCTGAAGCCCGGACCTCGCATCAAGCGTAAGCGCGACGGAGAGCCCTGCTCGCAGGTTCTGCGCTGCGGCACCTTCGCCACGCGCACCATCGTCCACTCGAAAGCCGCCATCAAGATGCCGGCCGAAATGCCCCTCGAGAAGGCGTGCCTCATCGCGTGCGGAGTGGTGACGGGCGTGGGCGCAACAATGAACACCAGCCCAGTCTTCCCCGGCGCGCGCGTTGCCGTCATCGGCTGTGGAGGCGTGGGCCTCAGCGTCATCCAGGGCGCCAAGATCGCCCATGCCAAGCAGATTATCGCGGTGGACGTGAACCCTGTGAAGCTCGAGTGGGCGCTAAAGTTCGGCGCGACTCACACGGTGAACGCAAAGGACGGCGACCCGGTGGAGCAGGTACGCAAGCTCACCGAGGACGGCTGGGACGGCGGCGTAGAGTTCGCATTCGAGGCCACGGGCATCCCGATGTGTACCGAGCAGGCCGTCAAAATGCTCTCGTACAACGGTACGGCTACCACCATTGGCTTCCCCGCGGCAGCCGACTCGGTGAACCTGAACCTGGGCGACTTCTCGACTGGAGTCTACTGGAACAAGGCCGCACTGCACGTGTGCCACTGCGGCGACGCTCTCCCGAGCCACGACTTCCCGCTCCTGGCCCAGCTCTATCTGGAGGGCAAGCTGGACCTCGACAACATGGTGACAAAGGTCATCGGCCTGGAGGACGTGGAGGAGGCTTTTCACGAGATGCACACAGGGAACGTGATAAGGAGCGTGATTCGGTTCTAGATTATCAGTGAAATATCAGTGGGCTGGCAAGTGCAGCCCTGGCGCAATTAGGGTTCGTGCCGCATACTGTGTAAGGTGAACACCCTCGAGGAGCATCTTGAAGTACGCGCCGCGGTTTCGAGGAACGTGCTGCCCCCGCAGTCCCGCGGGGGAAATTCTGCCTCATGGAGAACTATGAATCATGCCTAAACGTATTGGTCGAGGGAAGTATGCAGCAGGAGCGGCGGTTGCTGCCATGGTCGCAGTCACATTCTTGGGATCGAACCGGGCAACACGAGCAGGCGACGAGGCGGTGGAGGACCGAGCTCTGCTCGACATTGGAGGTCCCAAGATAGCGAAGGTCGTGCCGGCGGACGCCCTGCCCACGCCCACCAACGAAGTGATCGTTCAGCTTCTCCCGGGCTCGAACGCTCGCGCCGTAGCGGCGGATAACGGGCTCGTGCTTGTCCACAGGTTGAAGAGTGACAGGGACCTGTGGGTGATGCGAGCGCTTACCCCTGATGCGCTTGCCGCAGCCGCATTCATCACCGGGCGGGACGCTCGCGTTTTGGGCGCGTATCCAAACGACCTGTCGGCTGCAAAGCGCATGGCTTTCGTTCCGAACGATCCGTTCTTTCACAAGAACACTCCTGTATTCGGATGGCCTGGTCAATGGCACCTCATCAACGAGCACGTCGCCAAGCGTGACGTCAACATAAAGGGCTGCTGGAACAACGACAAGACGGGCCTGGGAGTTACCATCGGCATCGTGGATGACTGCCTTCAGCATGCGCACCCAGACCTCGCTCCGAACTACAAGGCTGCGGACAGTTGGGACTTCGAGCAGGGCGATGCAGACCCCAGTCCACTCTATGCATCCGACGAGCATGGTATTGCGGTGGCGGGAGTCGCGGCCGCCCGTGGCGGCAACGGCATTGGAGTAACAGGCGCTGCCCCAAGGGCCGGACTTGCGGGCATGCGCGTTGGGTTCGGTACTGGTCCAGCCAGCCAGTTCCTAGACGCGATTCTTTACCACTCTAGCGGAGGCAACACGAATGTCAAGGTCAAGAACCACAGTTATGGCTACAACGCCCCATACATCGTGACTGCAGCTGAATCGGCCGCGGTACAGGCTTCGCTCACGTTTGGAACTATCCATTGCTTCTCCGCGGGCAACAGCCGTGGGGGGACCGCTCAGGACAGCAACAAGCTCGATTACACAAATGAGAGAGGCGCGATATGCGTCGCGGCAATGGGCAGCGACGGGAAGTTTGCGTACTACAGTAACTTCGGCGCCTGCGTCGCGGTAACGGCTCCCAGCAGCAGCTCCGCGGGACTGTTCGGAAAGACCACCACGGATCGCACCGGTGCCCTCGGTTACAATCCTACGTACGATACGTTTCCAGACACTGACTATACGACAGTCTTCGGCGGCACTTCATCCAGCTCGCCGCTCGTGGCGGGAGTGATGGCCGTCATCAAGCAGAGCCAGCCGCTTCTCACGTCCAGAATGGCGAAGCACATCCTGAGCAAAACCTGTACCATCGTAGACCCGACCGACGCAACAGTCTCGTCCGACGGCGGATGGGTAACCAATGCAGCGGGGCGTAAGTTCAACCAGAACTACGGCTTCGGCCTCATCAACGCAAACAACATGCGGTTGATGGCAAAGGAATTGACGGGTATCACTGCGCTTACAGAACCATCCACGGGCAACGTGATTGATGGAGCCACAATTCCAGATAACTCGGTCGTGGGCCTGGACCGGACCATAAGTGCCGCGAGCTATACCGTTCCTTGCGAGGAGATAAAGGTACGGCTCAAGGTGACGCACACCTGGCGCGGCGACATCCGCGCCGTCCTCACCTCGCCGAGCGGCACCACGAGCCGCCTCATAATCAACTCCAACGGAGACAGCGCGAACAATTTCGACTTCGAGTTCACCTCGAATGCGTTCTGGGGTGAGTCGATTAACGGAACGTGGACCCTCCACGTAGAGGATATCGTCGGACTCGACATAGGTACCTTGGACTCCTGGAGCTTCACAGCCTGCCTCGGCAACTACACGTTCGGCCTTCCAAACAAGGCTGCCGGCCTCGTTAAGACAGGCGCAACTCCGGCCAGCGTTAGCCTTGCTTGGAAGGAGAAGTCGTTTGTCGAGGACAACGTGCAGGTCTGGCGCAAGCTCACGACATCTGGTGTGTGGACCCTAAAGGCCACGCTCCCGCCCGACACCATCGCCTACACGGACTTAACGGCGGTTCACCTCAAGAAGTATAACTACAAGATCATCAACATCAATGGTGTTGGGTCGTCGCCAGACTCCAACATCATTGTAGTTACGGTGCCGTAGGGACGTTCCGGGTCAACTGCAGAACATCGCGGCCCCTGGAGACCTCTCCGGGGGCCGCTTTTCTTTCCATGCCGGCCGCGCCGTGCCGGTAACACGGGCGAAGCATCCGCATACAACCCATACGCTCGCACGATGGATTCCCGGGCGGATGCTGTCGCCCCTACGGTGTACGGTCCCGCTCTTCCCGAGCCTGCGAATCCGAGCATCCTGACCGAGGCACAGCCCGACCACCTCCGCTCACCCTGAGCGAGGCACAGCGTAAACACCTCCGCTCACCCTGAGCGAGGCACAGCCGTATCGTGCCTCAGTCGAAGGGTCGAAGGGTCGAAGGGTCGAAGGGTCGAATCGTAGAATGGGTGAAGGAGCGTAGTGCGGCTGAAGCTCCGTTCAAGGTGACACTTACAGCGGCCCTTGCAGACAAGAGTTCGTGTCTGAGCCGACATCTATGCTCCGTTTCGAAAATCAGTGAAAAAACCACTGGCAAAAATGCAGAAGTTGCCTTATACTGTCCGCATCAGGTCTGCGCATGCGTGCCGAATGCCCAGCGTGGCGTGACTCAGATTGCCCAGCACAGTCGTTCAGCAACCCCTCCCCGCTCTGACGCGAGGGAACTTCAGCCCCACGGAGGACTATGAATCATGTTAAGTCGCACAAGTCGAGGGAAGTATGCTGGTGGGCTCGTTGTAGCCGCCGCAGTTGCAACTGTGTTCGCCTGGTCAGGCCGGGCAACAGTTGCAGGAGATGAAGAGATGGCCGAGGACTTGGCTCTGCGGGACTCCTTGGCAGTCGCAACAGCACCGGCGCCGCCTGCGGACGCCTATCCTAAGACAACGGACGAAGTGATTATGCAGCTTGCTCCTGGCTCGGACGCGAATGCTGTAGGTGCGGCGAACGGGTTGATGCCCGTTCAGCGGATTCAGGGCGAGAGAGACCTGTGGGTGATGCGCGCGCTGTCGGCGGAAGCACTGGCGGCATCGGCCTCTATCACGACCAACGACAGCCGGGTGATCGGCGCCTATCCAAACGACCGGTCAGCAAACAAGACGTTCGCCTTCGTCCCGAACGACCCGTACTTTCACAAGAACACCCCCGTGGCCGGATGGCCGGGCCAGTGGCACCTTACCAACGAGCACGTCACTGGGCTGGATGCGGGCGTCAAGAAGGCCTGGAACGCCAATTGGACCGGACTGGGTGTGAAGATCGGAATCGTGGACGACAGCCTTCAGAGAGTACACGAGGATCTGGTGACGAACTACATCGCTGGAGACAGCTTTGACTTTGGTCAGGGCGATGCAGACCCAAGCCCGGTATATGCGGGCGACCGGCACGGCACTTCCGTGGCCGGCGTCTCTGCCGCTCGCGGCAACAATCTGCTTGGAGGCACCGGAGCTGCGCCGTTCGCCAGACTCGCCGGACTGCGAGTTGACTTTCCGCTCCAGACCGTCGCGATGTTCACAGGCGCGACGCTCTACCATAGCAGTGGGGCCAACACAAACACCAAGATCAAGAACCACAGCTATGGATATTCCGCGCCATATATCCCAACTGGTGCAGAGACGGCGGCGCTCACTACCTCGATGAACGCCGGGACGGTTCACTGCCTCTCCGCCGGCAATAACCGCGGTATTTCTTCGCAGGACAGCAACAAGCTCGACCTGCAGAACGGCCTCCAAGCCATCTGCGTCGCGGCCCTCGGCAGCGATGGGACGTTCGCCTCGTACAGCAACTTTGGTGCCACCGTAGCATGCACGGCGCCGAGCAGCAGCTTCAAGTTCGGCACCAACTTCGGCATCACCACCACCGATCGCAACGGCGCGCTCGGCTACAATCCGGCATCCGACACCTTCCCGGACGTGAAGTACACCTCGGTCTTCGGCGGCACCTCTTCATCCTCACCGCTGGTCGCAGGCGTGATGGCGCTGGTGAAGGAAGCGCAGCCGCTTCTGAATGCACGCATGGCCAAGCACATCCTGAGCAAGACCTGCACCATCGTCGATCCAACCGATGTCTCCGTCCTCTCGGACGGCGGCTGGGTAACCAATGCCGGGGGCCGCAAGTTCAACCAGAACTACGGCTGGGGCAACATCAACGCCTACAACGCAATAGTCATGGCAAAGGAACTCACCGGCCTCTCCGCGCCCGGTAATGCAGTTAGGGGCGATGAAGCCGTGGCGGCAGCCATTCCAGACAACAGCGCGGCCGGAATATCAAGGACGTTCGATTTCTTCTTGGCCGGCCAGAAGCTTGAAGACGTCGCGATTACTCTCAGCATCACGCACCAGCGGCGGGGCCACTTAGAGGCGTTCCTCACCTCACCGAGCGGAACAACCAGCCGACTCTTCTTCCAGTCTGGCTCGGACGCACACAACGGGACCACGGACTGGCAGTACACGTCTAACGCCTTCTGGGGAGAGGATCCGCTGGGCACTTGGACTTATTATGGTTCACGACATCGCAGCGGGCAGCACCGGCACGTGGAACAACTTCGACGTGGAGTTCAACTGGGGCACGGTCGTACCAACCGTACCGAACGCACCAGGGAAGCTGTTCAAGTCTGCCGCAACAACCAGCAGCATCTCGTTGGGCTGGACGGACAAGTCGTATGTCGAGGATGGAGTAAAGGTATATCGCAAGCTGTCGACCTCGCTGCTCTGGTCGGCGGTTCCGCTTGCGACCAAGCCTGCAAACAGCACCTCGCACGTGGACCTCACGCCCGTCTCTGGGCTGACATACAACTACAGGGTGAGGGCGTTCAACGCAACGGGCAACTCGCTGTACTCGAACGTCATCACGGTTCTCGCGCCGTAGCAAGCCAAGCAGTTGTTGCCGCACTTCTCGGCCCCCGGAGAATCCTCTGGGGGCCGCGGTTTTCGAGCTGCACAGTAGAGCAATCCTAGGGTCACATAACCCAGGCTGGAACTGTGACGCCCCATTGGGGCGGTCCTTCGCGCCGGAGGCGCACTATGAGCCCAGGACAGCACCCTGGGAAACTCCGGGACGCAGGCTATATAGACGGGTCCTTCATGCCCTGGCCTGCATTCCGGCAGTCCGCAATAATGGTGAGTTCCACAGGATTCTCGCAAAAAACCACTGGCAAAATTGCAGAAGTTGCCTTATACTGTCCGCATCAGGTCCGCGCACTTGTGCCGAAATCTCTGCGTGAAGTGACTCAGATTGCCCAGAACGGTCGTTCAGCAACCCCTCCCCGCGATTGTGCGGGGAGCTTTAGCCACACGGAGGACTATGAATCATGCTAAGCCGCACAAGACGGGGGAAGTACACAGGCGGGCTCGTTGTAGCTGCGCTCGTCGCATCGGTGTTCGCATGGTCGAACAGACCGACGGTTGCCGGTGACGAGGCGATTGTGCAGGACCGAGCACTGCTCGACATTGAGGGCCCGGAGGTAGACAAGCCCGTGCCTCCGGATGCGTTGCCCACCCCCACGGACGAAGTGATTCTGCAGCTGCGTCCAGGAACTGATGCTCGCGCGGTCGCCGCGGCGAACGGCCTAGCGCCAGTTTACAGACTGCAGAGCGACAATGACCTTTGGGTGATGCGCGCCCTATCGGCGGAAGCGCTGGACGCCGCTGCGTTCATCACCACGAATGACGCCAGGGTAACCGGCGCGTATCCGAATGACCGCTCAGCGGAAAAGCTGACCGTATTCACGCCCAACGACCCCTATTTCCACAAGAACACGCCGGCAGCGGGTTGGCCAGGGCAGTGGCACCTCATCAATGAGCACGTCAGCGGACGAGACGCAGGCGTGAAGAAGGCGTGGGCCGCGAATCTGACCGGACTTGGCGTGCGCATCGGCATTGTGGACGACTGCCTGGAAACCGCGCATCAGGACTTGGCGGCGAACTACATTGCTGGTGACAGCTTCGACTTTGGCCAGGGCGACGCCAATCCAAATCCGGTCAATGCCGGCGACCAACACGGAATCTCTGTGGCCGGAGTGGCTGCCGCACGGGGCAACAATGCCCTTGGCGTGACAGGGGCCGCGCCCTATGCCCGCCTTGCCGGTCTCAGAATCGACTTTCCGCTGCAGACCACAGCGATGTTTGTGGATGCCACTCTTTACCACAGCAGCGGAGGCAACACAAACATCAAGATCAAGAACCATAGCTATGGACCTTCCGCACCGTTCTCTCCGAGACCAGCAACGACAGCCGCACTGCAAACTTCGCTCGGTGCGGGAACGATTCACTGCATATCCGCCGGCAACAATCGAGGAGGAACGGCCCAGGACACCAACAAGCTGGATAACACGAATGAGATTGGCACTATCAGCGTAGCGGCGCTTGGCAGTGACGGTACATTTGCGGACTACAGCAACTTCGGCGCCTGTATTGCATGTACTGCACCAAGCAGCAGCTTCAAAGCAGCGGGCCTTTTCGGCATCACTACGACTGACCGCACTGGTGCGGCGTTCGGATACAACGGGCCCGACCTGTACCCTGACACAAGGTACACATCGCTCTTTGGCGGCACTTCGTCAGCCTCGCCGCTCGTGGCGGGAGTGATGGCGCTCATCAAGGAAGCGAAGCCAACCCTGAACTCTCGAATGGCGAAGCACATCCTGAGCAAGACCTGCACCATAGTGGATGCGGGCGACGTCTCTTACGCATCGGATGGAGGCTGGGTAACCAACGCCGCCGGCCGAAGGATCAACCAGAACTACGGCTGGGGCAACATCAACGCCGGCAACATGCGGACGATGGCGCTCGAGCTTACTGGACTCACCGGGCTTTCCACTGGATCCGGGACGTTTGGAGTCGCTGAGGCTATTCCGGACAACTCAACCGCCGGAGTTACGAAGACCTTTAGCCTTACCGGTTTCCCAAATCGGATGGAAGAGATGTCGATCGTCCTGGACATTACGCACCCTGACCGAGGCGACATTCGCGCCTACCTCACGTCACCTAGCGGCACCACAAGCCGATTGGTGGTGGAGTCCGCGGGTGACGGCGGCGCCTTCCCCACCTGGGAGTTTGTCTCCAATGCGTTTTGGGGTGAAAATCCTAACGGTGCGTGGACTCTCAACGTGCAGGACGTGTTTGTCGGCGACTTGGGAACTTGGAATGACTACACGGTCAATGTGCGTACCGGCAACTACATACCCACGGTTCCGAATACTCCTGGCAAGCTAATCGTGACAGGCACCACAACCAGCAGCATCTCGCTGGGCTGGGGCGATAGATCATACGTTGAGGATGGAGTCAGGGTCTATCGTAAGCTGTCGACCAGCCTGTTCTATACGCTGATTGCAACCAAGGCAGCAAACAGCACGGCCCATGTAGACCTGACGCCCGTTTCAGGGTTGACGTACAACTACAAGGTGAGAGCCTTCAATGCGACAGGAAACTCCCTGTACTCGAACATCGTCACAATTCTCGCGCCGTAGCAAGCCGCACAGGCAGTCGTCGTGCTTCTCGGCCCCCGGAGAATCCTCTGGGGGCCGTTGTCTTACAGTAACCAGCGACTCCCATTTATTGCCACTGCCCCGTCACCCAACCGTGGGCGGTTCGCTTGTGCATCCGCGCACTGAAGTACGCGGCTGAAGCTACAAAGTCCGCCTTCGCGGACTCTCTCCGAAACCCGCGCAGGCGGGTTTTGTGCCTTTGACAGCACCGACTTCAGTCGGAGGTGCCCCCGCGGACTCTCTCCTGAACCCGCGCAGGCGGGTTTAGCAATCACAGCGCCGGGTTTTAACCCGTGCCCCGGATCACGACCACCGAACCCGGCAAACATTCCACTGGCACAACTGCGGAGAGTGCCGTATACTGCTCTTGGCGTGCGCTCAAATCGACCATCCGTCCGTAATCTTCAGCAAGTCCGTAGTCTGTGCATCCTTCGAGCCGTCGACCCTTCGACTGCGGCACGAAACGGCTGTGCCGCGCTCAGGGTGAGCGGGATTTGTTGGCTGTGCCTCGCTCAGGGTGAGCGGGCGTATTGTGTTGAGCTGCGCTCAGAATGCTCAGGTTGGCAGGCTCAGGACGAGCGGAGCTGTGCTGAGGGAACTCTAGTTGGTGATGCCAGACCGATGTACCCATCCCGCGACTCTGCGGTCAATTCATAACGACACGGAGAACTCAATAATATGTCTCGTCACCTTGCCCGGACAGGGCTGCTCGCCGGAGCCATTGGCCTCACAATTGCCGCAATGGGACTCTGGAGGTCCGCGGGGGCGACGGGCCCGAACGAAGTTGACGGGTTGGACCCAGCCCTGGTCGACATGTCCGGAGTCAAGAGGGCTCGAACGCTGCGGACGGACTCCGTGCCGACGGCAACGGACCAGTTGATCATTCAGCTCCGACCCGGCTCTGATGCGCGCTCAGTTGCCGCGGCAAACGGACTCGTGCCGGTCTATCGACTTCGGAGCGACCGCGACCTCTGGGTGATGCGTGCGCGTACTCCCGACGCGCTCGCCGGGGCGCCATTCATCACCTCCAGGGATGCTCGTGTTCTGGCAGCCTTTCCAAATGACCACTCCGCATTTGTCCGCAGCTCGTTTGTTCCGAATGACCCCTTCTTCCACAAGAACACTCCCTCGGCCGGCTGGCCAGGGCAGTGGCACCTCATCAACGAGCACATTTCAGGCAGAGACGCCGGCGTTAAGGGCTGCTGGAATGCTGATGTCACTGGCCTCGGGGTCACTATCGGCATCGTGGATGACAGCCTGCAGATCGCGCACCCAGACCTCGCGCCAAACTACGCAGCGGCGGACAGTTGGGACTTCGGCCAGAATGATGCCGACCCGAGCCCGGTCAATGGCAATGACAACCACGGAACCTCGGTGTCTGGAGTGGCTGCAGCGCGAGGCGGCAACGGAATTGGGGTGACCGGAGCTGCTCCACATGCGAATCTTGCGGGGCTTCGCATCGACTTTCCCACGCAGACGGCTGCCATGTTTGCAGATGCCACGCTCTTCCATAGCAGCGGCGGCAACACGAACATCAAGGTGAAGAACCACAGCTACGGCTACTCATCTCCGTTTATCGCCACCACGGTCGAGACCGCGGCGCTGAAGACCTCGATCGCCGCCGGCACCATACACTGCCTTGCAGCGGGCAACAACCGCAGCAACGCAGGGCAGGACAGCAACAAGCTGGACATCCAGAACGAGAAGGGCGCAATCTGCGTCGCGGCGCTTGGGAGCAACGGCAAGTTCGCGTTCTACAGCAACTTCGGCGCATGCGTCTCGTGCACCGCGCCCAGCGGCGGCGCCGGCGGCACCTTCAAGATCACCACGACGGACCGCACGGGAAATGCTGGATATAACCCAAGCTCCGACACCTTTCCAAACCTCGACTACTACACGAAGTTCAACGGCACCTCGTCCGCGTCTCCGCTGGCTGCGGGAGTGATGGCGCTCGTCAAGCAGCAGCAGCCCCTCCTGAACGGCAGGATGGCGAAGCACATACTGAGCCGAACTTGCAAGATCGTTGACTCCGCAGATGCGTCAAGCAGTTCCGACGGGGGTTGGGTGACCAATGCCGGCGGGCGCAAGTTCAACCAAAACTACGGCTGGGGACTTATCAACGCGAAGTCGATGCGACTGATGGCGATGGAAGTCACCGGGCTCAGTGCGCTGGCGAACAGCACCGGATCCGTTGGCTCTCTCGCCGTCGCCATTCCAGACG
>VFKD01000253.1 GCA_009885735.1 bacterium | reverse complement strand
TCCAGCACCTCGCCGTGAACGTCCGTGAGTCGTCGCTCAGCACCATTATGGTAGTAAGTCAACTTCTTGTGATCTATGCCAAGCAGCCTCAGAACCGTTGCATGGAAGTCGTAGATGCTCGAAGGATTCACCTGGGCCTTGTAGCCAAACTCGTCCGTGGCCCCGTAACTTGCGCCGCCCTTCACTCCCGCCCCAGCCATCCAGGCGGTGAAACCGAATGGATTATGGTCTCGCCCCTCCGCGCCGGTCTGGTGGGTGGGCATTCGACCAAACTCCGTGGTCCAGAGCAGCAGTGTGTCCTCGAGAAGGCCGCGCCGCTTCAAGTCGGTAAGGAGCGCAGCCGTAGGCTGGTCCATGATGGGGCAGTGCCGCTCGTAGTCTGCCTTGAGCGTCTTGTGCGCATCCCAGTTCAGCAGGCCATCCACATTCGATGCGCAGGCTCCGCAGTAGAGCTGGACGAAGCGGACTCCCCGCTCCAGCAGCCTGCGGGCGAGAATGGCGTTCTTTGCGTATGCGGCCTTGAGCGGATTGCTGCTGTCTGCGCCATACAGCGCCAGTGTCTCTGCAGTCTCTTTGCTGAGGTCGCTCACCTCCGGCGCGCTGAGCTGCATTCTGGCGGCAAGCTCGTACGAGGCCATTCGTGCGGCCAGCTCCGTGTTGTCCGGGAACTTCCGCGAGTAGTCCTTGTTCAGCGTATCGAGCAGCCGCCGCACGCTCTTCTCGCCCGACGCGGTCGTACCTCTGGGTGAGCTGAGGTTCGCAATGGGTCGCTCTGTGTTGAAGGAGGTGCCCTGATAGGCAGCCGGCAGAAAGCCGGAGTTCCAGTTTGCAGGGCCGTTAGGGGGCAGCCCCCGAACGTCCGGTATTGCCACGAAGGCGGGCAGGTTCCGGTTTGCCGAGCCGAGCGCATAGGTGAGCCACGCTCCAATACTTGGGAAACCGTCCACTACAAATCCAGTGTTCATCTGCAGCAAGGCGGGACCGTGCGTATTGCTTTTCGCGGTGAGCGAATGGACGAACGCCATCTCGTCGGCGTGCTTTCCCAGCTCCGGCAGTAGGTCTGAGAGCATCTTGCCGGACTGGCCGCGAGGCGAGAATCCCCAGGGGCTCTTCATCAGGTTGCCGTTGTTGCCTTGGAAGCTGCTCTGCCCGCTCAGGCCCGGCATCGGCTGGCCGTGGCGCTTTTCGAGCTCCGGCTTGTGTTCCCAAAGGTCGATCTGGCTCGCGGCGCCGGGGCAGAAGACCTGGATGACGCGCTTTGCCTTCACCGGAAACATTGGAGGACGCGGCGCGAGTGGGTCCTTGCGCGTGTCGGCCTGCGACTCGGACATGAGCAGAGTCGCGAAGGCGATGCTCCCCAGACCTGTACCCATCTCGGTGAGGAAGCTGCGCCGATCCAAAATGCGGCTATGGTCCAGCGGCGTGGAATCGTAGTGCTCCGCCATAGTTCTCTCCCCTACTCCATCGGCTCGTTGAATGGGTTGTCTTCGGGCCAAGCGTCCGTGTTCAGTTCCTCGATCACAATGTCTTTGTACCATGCCTCCGACGGGCCTCCGCCATGAACCTGCAGGCCGATGATGCCTCGCTCGGGAATGCCTGACTCGGCCTCCGTGTAATCGATCGTCTGTTTGCCGTTTATCCACAGTCGAATCCGCCTGCCCTCGCACCGGATGCGATATCGGTTCCACTCGCCAGGTTTGAGCGCCTGCTTGATCACCTCGGGTTTTGGAACAATGAGCGGGCGGTTCCTGCGCGACTCGTCGTAGAGCGCGCCCCACCAGCCGTCGCCCAGGTCAGCCTGATAGCCGCTCACCTCGGTGTCGTTCGGCACGCGCTGGCTGCGAATCTGAACTCCGGCGTTCGCTCCTTCTCCAATCAGTTTGAACTGGAGCGTAAGTTCGAAGTCGCCATACTCTCGCTCGGTGCAGAGGAAGTGGTTGCGGTCGAGGCTATTGGCAAGGCTGCCGCCAACGATTGCGCCCTTCTCGATGCGGAAGATCGACTTGTCGCCCTCCCAGCCCCGGAAGGTCTTGCCATCGAACAGGCGCATGCGCGTCCCTGCACCCCGTTGCGGAGGTGGCTCAACAGCTTGCGTCAAGGCCGCAATCGAGATCAGCACCATCGCAACCATCAAGATTCGCATTTGGTCTCCAAGCCATTGTGGGCAGGGCTGTGGGGCTTGCCCCACCCGCCGTCCGTCCTTCGTCCCGTGTGCGTAGGGCTGTGGGGCTCGCCCCACCCGCCGGTCGTCCTTGCACGCCTAATAATACAGAAACTCATTCGCATTCAACAGCGCACGGCACAGAGATGCGAGCCCGCTTTCGGCAATGAGCGCGGATGCGATCGTGGCTTCCGCCGCAGACGGAGACCGGCCAAACGCTAGCTCGAACGCTCCTCTCACTTGCGCGGTTTGCGATGCCCCACACTGGCTGCGAACTCGCTCCGCCATGAACTCGGACTGCTGCACAATGAACGGGCCGTTTAGCAGGCTCAGGGCCTGCAGAGCGGTGGTGGTGCTGTCCCGCTTGGGAGCACGCTGAGAAGACTCCGGGCAGTCGAATGCGCTCAGGAGTTCATCCTGAATTCCCCGCGCAGCCTGACTGTAGATTCCTCGGCGCCAGGTTTCTGGGCCAAACTCCTCCAGCCTATTGTAGATTGCCACATTCAGAACGTCGTAACGGTAGAGCTTGTACCCCGGACCTCCCGCCGTGCGGTCGAGCTTGCCGCTGGTCTGCAGAATGCTGTCGCGTATGGCCTCGCCCTCCATGCGGCGAAGCGGCATCCGCCAGAGCATTCGGTTGCCGGCATCCACCTTCAAGGCGACGGCATTCGGCGAGGATGCCTGCCGATACGTTGCGCTCATCAGCATTAGCTTGTGCAGCTTTTTCAACTGCATACCGCATGCAAAGGGGCGCTCAGCCGAGGGCTGCTCGACAAACACGGATGCCAGCCAGTCCAGCAGCGCGGGATGCGACGGCGGCTCGCCGTTCCGACCGAAGTCGCTCGGAGTGCCCACGATTCCATGGCCAAAGTGGTGTTGCCACACCCGATTCACGAGGACACGCGGCGTGAGAGGATTGCGCGGGTCGCCCAGCCACTTTGCGAGCGCCTGCCTGCGCTGGGCTTCCGGCGTCGTTTCCGACCCGAAGTCTGAGTTCAAGACGGCTAGCGTCGAGAGCGAACCCGGCGCGACCTTCTCCGTTCGCAGCATCACGTCACCACGAGTCAGCAGATAGACGTCGTCGGCCACCGTGAACTGTCCGGCATAGGCCATCATCGCCGAGCTCAGAGAAACCAGCCTCTTCTGTGTCTCCTGTATCTCAGTCTGAAGTGCGGCACGCTGCTTCTGCTTGTCGGCCGGCATCGCGCTCAGAACCTCGGCGAACGGGATGTCGGTTCGGCGTTCCGCTCTTCCCGATTCGGTGGCAACGGTGGTCCAAGAGGCGTGGTCCGCGCTCACCTCCACTTGGTAGCGGAGCGGAACCCTGTCGTCAAATCTCGGCGCCGTTCCGCCATCGCGGCTCCAAGCCACCCTGTTGATCGACTGTAGTGACGGCAGTTCGATTTCGGCCCAGCCGGTTCCAGGTACGTTGGAGATCCAACTGAAGTCATTGCCATATTTGCCATCATTGAGGTGCCCGATCTTGTGAATATCGTAACCAGGCAATAGAGACGAAGCGGTGGCCTTGCCTCCAGCAGCAGCCAGTGCAAGGTTCTTCGGGCTGTCCGGGCTGTAGACTCGCAGCTCGTCCATGGCCGGCTGAGAGCCATCGGTGGTTGCCAGGATCGTTAGGCGCACCCACTTCGCACGCACCGGCACGAACGTCTCCACGTTGTATCGAGCGCTCACAGGCACTCGCTTGACACTGGAGAGTCCATTGTTCTTGAGGAGAGTCTCCCGCACGGATTCATCAATGGCGGCGGTCTGGGCATTCAGGTCGTCTAGCACGCCTCGCAGGGCAGCCTGATCGGCCAAGTCCTTCTCCGACTGCTCCTTCTGCTTGATGGGGCGGTCCGAATGGCGCACTCCTGCAAAGACCGCGGCCAGCCTGTAGTAGTCCTTCTGCTTGATTGGGTCGAATTTGTGATCATGGCATCTCGCGCAGCCCACCGTGAGCCCAAGAAATGCCGCGCCGGTGGTTGCTGCCATGTCGTCCAGGTCATTCGCCCGCTGCTGCCGCGTGCCTATCTCCTCCTGGATTCCCACCGTGTCGTGAACTCCCGCCACCAGGAATCCAGTCGCGGCTTGCACCAGCATATCGTTCTTGCTGCCGAGCACGTCCCCTGCGATCTGCTCGGCCATAAAGCGGTCGTACGGCGTGTCGTCGTTCAGCGCGCGTATCACATAGTCGCGATAGGGCCACGCATTGGGCCGTATATGGTTCTGCTCGTAGCCGTGGCTCTCTCCGAAGCGCACCACGTCCAGCCAGTGCCGCGCCCACCGCTCGCCGTAGGCAGAGGAGGCGAGGAGGCGGTCCACGAGGCGGCCATAGGCGTTCGGCGCTCGGTCTCCAACGAACGCCTGTATCTCCACCAGCGTGGGTGGGAGGCCCGTTAGGTCTAGGGTGACTCTGCGAATCAGCGCTCGTCGATTGGCAGGTGGGGAAGGCTTAAGACCTGCTGCAATGAGCTTCTGGTACACGAACCGGTCGACGGGATTCACCGCCAGCTTGTCGAGAATGGTCGAGGGCGCTTCGGGCTTTCGCACCGGCGCAAACGACCAGAGCGGTCGCATTGCGGGGTTCACGGGAGTGAGCGCTGCGGACGGATAGGGCGACCCGGCGGATGCCCAGCGCGAGAGCGCGGAAAGGTCGTCCCCTGCAAGCTTTCCGGCGGGCGGCATCTTGCCCGACGAGACCACGCGCAGTATTCGCGCTGCTGCAGGCTTGCCTGCAGCGAGGGCGTTGGTCCTGAGCGCCGCGGCCCTCGTTGTGAGGTCAATGCCTCCTGCGAGCTTCTGCGGATTGTGGCAAGAGACGCATCGCTCGCTAAGCACATCCGTGCCGGTTCTTGCAGCCTGGGCAGCCGCCGGACCTGACGAGCAGAATAGTCCGAGAAGAACGATCGTTGCTGCCGTCGCCTCACCTACGCGCCTGACTAGCGTACATACCTTGCCGACCGTACCAAAACCCGCTCGCGCTGAGGGCAGCTGCGCCCGACATGCCCGCTCACCCTGAGCGCGGCATAGCTCGACGCACCCGCTCACCCTGAGCGCGGCGCAGCCGTTTCGTGCCGCAGTCGAAGGGTCGAAGGGTCGAAGGACCGTATCGACGAGCAGTCGATATTTGCTCGGGACCCCGGCGCAAATGTCGTAAGCATCACCAAAACCCGCTCGCCCTGAGCGCGCTTCAGCCGCATCGAAGCGCAG